>NZ_NRHC01000023.1 GCF_003585885.1 Psittacicella hinzii
AGAAGGGCAGTCTGCCCTGCTAGAAATCGACGTAACCTAATGTTATTTAGTAATTTATTTAGGAGAAAATGATCAATTTCGGGAATCCCTATATAAAGAAATTAGTAATTTATTACTTACGACAGTTCTCTTAACTTTCTTTAGTGACCCACACTGCTTTGTAATTTATTTTTTATAACAATTAGCTCTTGGATTTTTAATCCTTTTTATTCCCTTTAGTTTCTTTACAACTTCTCTCCAACTTCTTACATTATGCCGACTTATGCCTACTAATGCTTACTAGCTTTCTCCTATAAAATTCCTCCTAACATAAGCACATAAGCATAACTTTCAAGAATAAGCATTACACTCAAATTCAAATAACAAGCAAGACAAAAGAAAAGAGGCAAGTCGTACTTCGACCTACCTCTTACAACTAATGCTTAAATTTCTACTTATCAAAATCTCTGTTTAAATTTACTTGTGAATCCTTATGGCGCTTTTGCTGGACTTTTTTCTGGATCAGCTTTCTTGTCCACTTCTGGATCTTGTAAATTCTCCTGATTCTGAGAAGTTTCTTTACTACCTTTAAAAGCATCTGTTAAACGTTGGAATGAATCTAAAATTGCTACTCCTGTTCTTTGTAAAGCACTTGCTTGGCTAATACTATCAATCCAAGCAAATAGTTCGGCAGTAGCGTAGTTAATATTCGATGCTTGGTTCCATGCAAATTGGAAATCAACAACTAAACCAGCATCAGTTAATTGTTGCGCAAAAATAACAGGTAAAGCAATCGGGTAAGAACTATCAAAAGTTCCCTGTCTGATCCACCAGTATTTGGTTAAATTAGCTGCCGTAGCCTTGTCTAAGTTAGCTAGGTGATAACTTGGATTAAAGTTATTTACTAAAGCTAAAGGAGCAACAAAGTTTTGCTCTTTAACTTTCTCTTCTTTAACTTCTTGCTTACTGTTATCCTGCTCATTATTTTGTTGAGCAATCTCTGGCGCAGAAGTTTGCTCGCTTGCCTTGGCAACATCTTGAGCTTCTTGCTCTACTTGTCTTTCTTGCTCTTGCTGTTGGGCAAAATATTCATCTCGTAAGTAAGACCAAGCAAAATGTCTTGCTGCAACTTTCTGATCACCAAATAAACGGTTATACGGAGAATCTAAATCTAACTTATCGAATGACCAAGGAAACTTAGTTCTGCCAACTTCAGCTTGATAAAGATAGCTATCAACTTTAACTACTTTACCATTTTCAACTGTTAACCAAGGGTAATCAGTTAAATCCAGTTGTGGATTATTTACTAAGGTATCCTTAGCTTCTAGAAGTAAAAGTTGCTCAACTAGCTCTCTAAAACTTCCAGTACCGTCTTCATTAAGAGTATAAGGAGTTTTACTTCCTCCTAAATTTAAAGAGTTCACATAAGTCACAAACTCACGTTGTAAAACTTGACTTTGCTCTAATTGCTCTGCAGTTAAATCTATTGCACGCGATAAACCAAGCATCCCCGGAATTGGTCTTGCTTGCACTTCTTGAACATTACTATAGCCCCATTCATAAGCCATATCGGCACTCGAGAGGTTTAAGTGAGGAGAGTACATAGCTACCGCATGCACTTGACTATTTGCTTGAGCAACTCCTAGATTAGCAAAATCTTCTTGATATAAACTGTCGTCCTGATTTAAGCCAACTAAAGCACCGACATTAGCACCACCGTGGTTAGCAAGTACCACAATACGCTCTGGGTTACCTTGAATTACGTTACCGTTAGCTTTAATGTACTTAATAGCAGCTTTTAAATCAACTAAACTAGCTGGAGTTTTACCTACAAATTCTTTTTGTTCATTCTCTAGTTCGAAGCCACGACTCCCTACTGTTACTACAACATAACCGTGGGCTAGGGCTTGAGCAATAAACTCTTTAGTCTCTGTAAGGTCTTCTTGATCTAATTGTGCAACCTCTTGTTCAACTTTTTCTGCTTGCGCTACAGGAGCATCAGTTTTAGGTGTTCCCTCAAGAGTACGTTGCACATTACGGATACCTGAACTAACTTTTTCGCCAAGACTGGTAAAACCATCTCGAGCTACTTGTACAAGATTACCAATTTGGTTTACTACTTCTTTACTCGTAGACAGATTTAGCTCTGGTAAAGTTAGATTGTGACTAGTGCCAAATACGATGTAACCTTTACCGTCAAGTTTTACTACTAGAGGCTCTTCCGTATTTTGTGGATTAGCTAATCTCTGTTTGAGGGCTTCTTCAGAAAGAAAAACTTGCTGCTCTTCATTACTCTGCATAGCTGAAGCTTCTTCTGCTGTAGAAGCTTCTGCTACTGTAGAAGCATTAGCTTCTCTTTCTTGTTGAGCTGGTTCGGCTTGCTGTTTAGCTTCTTTTTGCTCTGCTTGCGCTTGTGCAGTTTGCGAAGTTTGTTCGTCAGTAGAACTATTGTTTGATTCTGGAGTTTGTGCTTGATTTGTTTTGGTTTGTGGTGAAGGACTTTGTCCAACAATTTGCGCCATTAACTTTTCAGGAAACACTGCTTTAAAGTTATCAATCGCACTTATAACTAGGATTGGAGCGGTTAAACGCGTGTACTCGTTTAACTCCTTAGCTTCAATATAAGCTTGTGGAATGTAAATATTTAAAGTTTGGTAAGTAGCGCTCACAGGATTAGCGACATAGCTAACTCCTTCATAAGCACGCACATTCATAATTTGCTCACCAACTTTAATTCTTTTAACCACAAAGTTACTCTCTGGATTAAATTGCAGAGAATTACCTTGTTCTCCCCAGCTTTGTCCCGCTGTTAATGCTATTAAAGCTAATGCCCAAAGTTTACTTAAACGCATCCTAAAAACCTCTATAATCTCACTTTTTTCTTACCCCTATATTATACGCCATTAGGCAATATATTAATTTTTAAAAATTATCTCAATCAGTAGTAAAATATAAGTTAAAATAACTTTTAAGTAAGATAACAATTATTTTTATATGACAATAGCTAAAATTTTAGATCAGGTACATGTAGCTTTACCAGATAATAAATCATACGACATTGTAATTGGAAGCAACCTTTTAAACCAAGCAAGTTCTTTTACCCCTTATTGCCAAGGACGTGAGGTTTTAATTGTCACTAATCCAACAGTTGCGCAATATCATTTAGACTCTCTACTAGAAGGTCTAGGCTCAATGTGCGCAAAATTAAATGTTGTTGAAGTTATTGATAGTGAAGAAGCAAAAACTTCACCTTACTTAGAACAAATTTACACTACTTTACTCGAACATAACTATTCGCGTCGTTCATTAATTATTGCCTTTGGTGGTGGAGTAATTGGTGACCTTGCTGGTTATGCAGCTGCCACTTACCAAAGAGGAATTGAGTTTTTACAAATCCCTACTACTTTATTAGCACAAGTAGACTCATCTATTGGCGGTAAAACAGCAATTAACCACAAACTAGGGAAAAATATGATTGGTGCTTTCCACCAACCATGTAACGTTATCGTTGACCTCGAAGTATTAAAAACCTTACCAGCACGTGAACTTTCTGCAGGTCTAGCTGAAGTAATCAAATACGGCTTTATCTTCTCGAAAGAGTTTATTACTTATTTAGAAGAGCATTTACCATTACTTCTGGCAAAAGATCCAACAACCTTAGCTTACACCATTGCCCGTTGTTGTGAATTCAAAGCTAAAGTTGTCGCTGAAGACGAAAAAGAAGCTGGTGTACGTGCGTTACTTAACCTTGGACATACTTATGGGCACGCAATCGAAGCTCATCAAGGTTATGGCAACTGGTTACATGGGGAAGCAATTAGTACCGGTATGGTACTTGCAGCTCTAACTACTCTTAAATTAATTGAGCAAGGGCAAGAGGGATTAAACTTTACTGCAGACGACTTAGCTCGCGTAAAAAATCTTTTACAAGCTGCTAACTTACCAATTCATATCCCTGAGAATATGGATGCGCAAGCATTCTTAAAATATATGGCAAGAGATAAGAAAAACCTAGCTAATCAAATTGTTTTAGTATTGTTTGCCAGTCTAGGACAAGCTTATGTAGAAAAACATGTAAGCCCGCAAACTATCACGCAGATTATTGACGCTTATAGGAATTAATATGAAAGAATTTCTCTCATCCATATCTTATCCAAGCTTAAAAGAAGATGGCACTATTTTAGTTAACCCAGAAATTAGTTTAGAGCCATTAACTCCAGAACACTTTAGTCAAATGTGGTCTTCTATTCAAGAAAACCAAACATTTTTAGCAAAATTCTTACCATGGGCAAGAGTTGTTACTAAAGATAGCTTTGCCCAACATTTAGAAAGATCAGAAGAACTCTTTCGTAAAAACACTGTAAGAAACTACGCCATTCGCGTCAACAATAGCTCTTTTAAAAAAGAAATTGTAGGTTCAATTAGTTTAAAAGACATTACTTTTTTAGTTGGAGATAACTCTCCAGGTAATGCTAGTCTAGGCTACTATCTTTTTGAAAAAGCAACTGGACGTAACTTTATGCACGAGGCAGCGCAAGCTCTATGTGCAATTACTTATACTCATGATAATATTCAACGCTTTAGTATTATCGTTGATAAAGAAAACACTGCTTCGCGCAATGTTGCCCTTAAACTAAACGCTAAGTTCGAAGGTGAGTTACGTAAATATCATGGTAAAAGTCACTTACTGTACAGCTATGTTTTACCTGATGACTTTATTCAACAAAACGAGTTAATTAACGAACGCTTAACTTTAAGCGAAGGTTTAACTATTCAACCATTTGATTTAGAGTTAAATGTTGAAGAGCTTGCTGAAGTTACTAAACAAGCAAGAGAAAACCTCAATCATGCCGAAGCGCATAGCGCTGTTTCTCGTTTAGTAGAGCAAAGCAAAGCGCGAGCTATTGAAGAGTTCTCTGCTAAAGGTAAAGAAGTAGTTGAGGAAGTACTTAGTCTCAACGATGAAGTGGACTTTGATGATCAACAGACTGCAGCTCAAACGCAATATTCAACTGACGAAAACACTACAGAACAAGAACAAAAGTAGATGCTTTTGTCACTAATTTGAAAATTCACCATTAATCCTGAATTCCGCAAATGATA
>NZ_NRHC01000024.1 GCF_003585885.1 Psittacicella hinzii
TACTAGATGCGGAATTCAGGCTAAAACCTCTCCAGCAGTAGTTTCAAGGTTATTACTAACCAAAATAAAGTAACCTAGCTGACTATAATCTGCAGAAATTTGCTCGATATCTTTTTCATACTTATATTCTTGATTACGATCTTGAGAGATTTTAAAGTACTTATAACTGTTCGGGACTACTGTTTTTTGTGCAATTGCATCTTGTAACTCTTCTTCCTCTTGCTCTAAATACTCTTCAAAGGCAGCCTGTAATTCAACTCTTTCATCTGGATCTAAAAATACGTATAACTTGCATTTAGAATTATTCAACCAAGCATCCATAGCTTTGTATTTTACAGCTTTAAATCCAGGCACTAAATCTTCATAACCAAGAACCTTTTTAGATACTTCAGCAATGGCTTCTTTTGCTAATTTTAAATCTCTAGGTAAGACTGTAATAAAACTATTTCCTCTCGTGCTAATTTCTTTTAAATTGTTAGTAGAGAAGTAATTCTGTTCCATGACAAATGTAAACTTACTACCTTTGAGATTTTCGTTAATACCTAATATAAATGAAAGGTATGTTTTATCAGAGATATTTCCATGAGAGAAAGTATAAGTTAATGGCAAACGAGAATCCTCATCAAAGATTACTCCAAGATTATTTTCTCTTTTTGCTGCTCTATCTTGGTTGAAACCAAATCTTCTGTCAGCTTCAATACTATGTAAACTTGGATAAGTTGCCTTGTAATTGTAAGCAAGAAAACGATCTGTTTTTACTTTACTAAACCAGAAATCTAAAAATTTAGCTATCTTCTCTTGAGTAATGACACGATTAAAAATCTCGCTAATTTGCCTTTCATTTAAGCATAAGGCTGGATCTAAATAATGCTTTTTAGCCCAACGCTCATACCCTTTCATTACATTACCACAACATAACATGTACGAGGCTAGAGTTAATATTACCTCTCTCTTACGACCAAATACTTCCTCTAAAACCTCTTCAAGCTTAACCTCAACAGAAATAGAGCTTACAGCCTGTAATAAGCCTTCCGGTTTTATATACTTAACTGCAGATAAAGGAACGTTATTCTCTGCTTTCTTTTTAATAAATTTAGCCTCTGGAAAAACTTTTAGATAATTTTCATTAGGTTGAAAAATTCTAGCTTCCTTATCTATTAGCTTACCAATCATTATCTTCTTGGATTCTGGATTACCATTTGCATTGCGCTTATAGTCATAGTTGTAGATTACATAGTATGTTTCTTTTTTCTTAAGATAAGTAATATTCTTTTCTGGTAATTCCGCTAGTTGATCTAGATAAGCCATATTTTTTAACCTCATAGTAAAAACTATGCAAAGTACTACTGTAGTTCCAGTATAAATAAAAGTCTGAATAAGTTTGTTTAACTCTTTAATTTAGCTAAAATACTATAGCTAAAATACTATTATAAAACAGTTTCTGGCACCTACTTATTTTTATAACCTTAAAACGATGCCCGCTATTAATCAGCTCTTACCATAGCTTCTACTCAACAAGCCTTATCCAACAGTTCCTATCACTTAAACTAATCTCAATACAACACTTTTCCCCCTTAAAAAATGAACATAAAAGAAGTCCCTCCTGCTAAAAAACAGGAAGGACTTTATACCTAATAATTAAAGAAATTAATTATTTTTGTTGTCTGCTTTTACATTAGAGTAAGCAAATTGACTTTTGTTTTTGCTTAGGCTCTCAGCTACTTTACTTGGAATTACATCAGATGGTAATTCATCTGGAAGTTTACCAGTCTTACGTAATTCATCGTTTAAGAAGCCACATAATCTTGTGATATCGATACGATCAATTGCATCCATATCTAAACGATCTTTTAATGTATTTAGATCAACAACCGCACATGTTTCTAATGTGAAACCTACGCTATTTAAGTAGTTATTTAACTGTTCGTTATTAGAAGCTACAGTTAAACCTCTAACTTGGTTTGGATTCATATCAGAACTTGCAACGATACGAGGAGTGAATTGACGGCTTTCATCTCTTGCTGCCTCGTTAATATACTGAACATCTTGACCTAATAACCAATCTTCATAATTTTCGTCGACGTAAGCATCAACAGTTAAATTAGTGTTAGTTGTGTTATCAGTTGTGTTACCAGTTACATTTGTAGTGTTACCAGTAGTGTTACCTGTAGTGTTACCAGTTGTATTACCTGTTGTATTAACAGTTACATTGCTGATGATTGTACCGTTAGTACTATTAACACTATAGTCTCTTTCTGTAATAGTAGAGTTAGTAACTGTAGTATGGTTACCAGCATCTAATGTAACTTTGTCACCAGTAATATTACTATTGTTGATAGTGATATTTTCTTTAGCAACAACACTTACATTACCTTCTTCAGCAGTGATGTTAGAACCTGTAATATTCACTGAACCATTAGGTGAAGTGATATTAACATCATCTTTAGCAGTTACGTTGCTACCATTGATATTAACACCTTGGTTACCTGTAATGTTCACTGAACCGTTAGGTGAAGTGATGTTAGACGCATCAATGTTAGTTGTACCATTTTCAGCATCGATATTAACACCTTGGTTACCAGAAATGTTACTATTGTTAATTGAAACATTTTCTTGAGCAGTGATGTTCACAGTACCGTTTTCTGCAGTAATGTTAGAACCTGTTACGTTTACTGAACCGTTAGGTGAGTCAACGTTCACATCTTCTTTCGCAGTTACGTTACTACCGTTGATATTAACGCCTTGGTTACCTGTAATATTCACTGAACCGTTAGGTGA
>NZ_NRHC01000025.1 GCF_003585885.1 Psittacicella hinzii
GAGTAGGTCATCGCCAAATTGATTTTCTTTTAGTCCTCTAGTTAATTCTAGAGGACTTTCTTGTATGTAAAAATAATTATGCTATCTAACTTAAAAAATATAGACTTTCATTGCCATTATTCAATAATGATTAATGAAATAGTTAACAAAATAGATTTAGATAAATGCGAAAAGGAAGTAGCTCTACTCATTGTTAATACTATATTGTTGAAGTACTTTGAGCACTTTAAAATTAGAGCAATACATAACGTTAGTACACATATAAACCATTTAGGCTTAATAAAACTATTAGAATATTCTCAAGTCCTAAATCAAAAGTCTAATTTACTTACATATGCTGGTGTTCACCCTATGGTTACCTCTAGGGGATATGTTTTCTCAGACTATTATGGAACTGCTAATGAGGTAGAAAAGCCATATATAGATGTATCAACCTATATTCAAATAAATAAAATATATACAAATTTGTATAGTTACTTTTCTGAAGGTAGATTAACTAGGGATAGTGAGCTAAGGGATATATATTTAGGTGAAGTAGGTCTTGATGTTAACTATGTTAATACTAATTTGGAAAAGCAGGGAATTCTTCTTTCAAATCAATTAATTTCAGTTTTTAGTTATTTGCAAGAAAATGAAGTTGCTGATGATTTAATGGTAAATTTACATTTAGTTGGTCAGCAAGCTTATGATGATTTTTTTAAGTTATTTAAGCAACACCTGACTCTGCAGAGCAATTTAAATTTTAAAAGACTAATTCTTAACTTTCATTCCTTCAATTACCCAGAACACCTATTAAAGAAATTATCTACCTTAATCAGTGAACTTGATACTTTAATAACAGAAAAGAATTGTACTCTACAGATTCTTTTGGGTATTGGAGAAAGATCTATAACTAGTGCTAAAAAGCTTAATTTACTAAAAAAAGCAAAGCTTTTACCTAAAGTTGTTTTAGTTGCGGAAACGGATTTACCTTTTTCTTTTAAGGGGTTCTTGGATAAATTTTCCTCAGAGATTGTTGAAATTGTGAATAGTTTTGTTTTAATGATCTCTAAAAAGGATATAGCAGATTTATCAGATATAATAAATAAGTTATCCAGTTGTAGCGAGGTAAATTTTGATGATAGTTATTTGATCTTACTTAAGAAGATATATAATACCATTGAGATTTCAACTTTAACAAGTAATGAATTAATCTATCCAATTTTTAAAGTGGAAGAGTTTATAGATGGTTTATAATAAAAAATTACTAGAAAAATAGTAGTAAAAAGTGTATTATAATAATTCACATATCTTAAAGGAGATCCTCATGTCGAATAAATATACTCTGCCTGAATTAGGCTATAGTTTTGATGCTTTAGAGCCATATGTTGATGCTACAACTATGGAAATCCACCATGATAAACATCACGCTGCATATGTTAACAATGCGAATGCAGTATTTGAAAAACACCCTGAATTATTTAAAGAATGTCCAGCTTGTTTTTGTAGAGGTATCAAAAACCTACCAGAAGAAGTTAAAGGTGCATTAAGAAATAATGTTGGTGGTCACTACAACCATACTCTTTTCTGGTCAAGCCTTAAAAAAGACGTAGCATTACCTTCTGAGTTAGAAGCAAAACTTGTTGAAAATTTTGGTTCAGTTGATGCTTTCAAAGCAGAATTTGAAAAAGCTGCAACTACACGTTTTGGTTCAGGTTGGGCTTGGTTAGTTCTAACTTCTGATGATAAATTACAGGTTGTGAGTACAGCAAACCAAGATAACCCATTAATGGGTAAGGAAGTTGCTGGAGTTGAAGGTACACCTTTACTAGCTTTAGATGTATGGGAGCACGCGTACTACTTAAAATATCAAAACCGTCGTCCTGATTACATCAAAGCATTCTGGAATGTAGTGAACTGGAGTGTTGTTTTAGAAAGATTAAATAACAAATCAGCTGACTGTAAAGAGAATTTAAGATAGTATCATCTTACACTATAAAAATTTCTATTTAAAAAATGAAGAAGGAGTAATTATCCTTCTTCATTTTTTATATGTGAGTAGATTAAAGCATATCCGTTTTTCAAGATTATTCTATTTAGGTACATTAACTTGGAAAACTATAGTTTAACTAGTAAGAGTTGTATTTATATATGGAGTAAGTTCTAGAATTTACTGGGATATACTACAAATCTTTTTAATTCTATCCGCGAATTGATCGTTTGTAATACCAAGAGCCTTTAATATTTCTTCTTGTTTTTCGTTAATAAAATCAACTGTAAAAGAGCCATTTAGTGATTTATAGATATTGATATTATTCAGTTCGTCAATTACATCGTTTACGGTCATCTTTAAAGGGTATTTGTGCTTCTTAATTCTCTTAGAGAGTTCATTGCGTATAACTAATGAGACAAAGATGCTTAGACTGCGTCCTACATATATAGATTTATAGCTTTTATCGCAAACTTTATTACCAAAGATAAATTGATCAACTTGGCACATTGCTTCAAATAATTTATGTCTATGATAATCTTGTAAACCTTCTTCAATCTCTTTGTTGTTATTGTCTAGGACAACAAAATAACCACAATATTTGGTATTTTCTCTAAATTTTGGATTGCTAAAGCTAGCCTTGTAGTCAAGAGGTTTATTTTCGCCATTTAAACAATTGATATCAACAAAATTATCATATTGCTTAATTTCTTCTAGAGATTTTATAGAACCGTCGTTTACTTTTTCTATGATTGTTTTAACTCTCTTACTTTCTAAACTAAATTCTTCGCTATATAGATCAGGGCTGAAGCATAGGTAAGCGTTGTAAGTACTCTCATCATAGGTCACTGGCAATTTTATGGTGTAGGTAGAGTCCTCTAAGATAAACTTGCCTTGCTCTTTGATTACACCTTGAGTTTGTTCTACACAATCTTTTAGCGTTTCAGTTTTCTCTCTAATTAGTATTGTCAAATCAGGAATATTAAGTTTTTCAATTGCATCTAATGGAGCATATTTCGCATCATAAACAACGCTAACTTTCTCAGTAGAGGCATGTGCTAGCATTTGATTTATTTCCGATTGGAGTAGAGATGTATTTTCATTCTCATAGCTAAGGTCAAAGTTAAGTGGTAAACCCGTTTCTTTGTCGGTAACTAAACAAAAACTTATGTGTGAGCCATTATCTTCTTGGCTGTTATAAGGTAGTAGAATCGAATAATTGTCCGGTGTGGAAGATCTATAGTTGTATGATGTAACATCATAAATTAGAGGATGTTCTTTATTATATTTGAAGTTAGCCCAGTCTTTTTTAAAATCAATTACATGTTTAGAAAGTCTTTTAAAGAATTTGACTGCATCTTGTGATTTAACAAAACAATCTAAGGGTAAATTATTGACCTCAGACCAATCTGTAAATGTATCAATTGCTTTAGTTTCATGATGAAAAAGAGATCCTAAAGCTATTAGCGCATTGGTATCTTTAACGCTAAAATATTTAGATAATTTATCTACTAAACCTATTTCTTCAGCTATTAATTGTGATATAGCAAAATGTTGAGCTGTAGGTATTTTAATGATATCCGAGATTAAAGTAATAATTTTCTCGCTCTCAACTGGACATTCTTGTGTTTGTTCTTCTTTACGAGGTCGACCTGGTTTTTTAAGAGCTACAGTTGTTGCACCCTCTCCTAGAATTTCTTCTAGAGGAATTAGTTCTAAATCAGGTAAAAATTCTTTTGTTCTTTTATTAGGAAGAAAGTATTCTGTATTCTCTGGAAGCATTTTACCAATTCTAACTCTGTCAGATGTGCCATATCTTGTACCATCTGATCGCTTCTCTGAGCGGTATTTGGTAACGTAATATAAACTGTAATCAGTGTATTTTCTTTTAATTCTGCTTTCAGGAACTTTAGCTATATATACCACTTCTTTTCTTTTAGTCATAGTTACTTGTACAGACTTATTAATTTTTCGGAGATAGTTATTTTTAGGGAGGTAAGAGGAGCGTAATTTCCTTTAGATGTTTAAATAACACCTAGAGTAGTAAAATCTTTTACTTCTTTATTTTCGTATTATATTAAAAGGTGCTAGCCGAAGCTAGCACCTTTTGCTTATTATTTTTTCTTTTGATCTTCGTATTTATCAAAAAAGCCACTTTTTTCAAGTTTTGTTACAGCTAAAACTGTTAACCAAATAGCTACAAATACTCCGATAACCCAGATTGCATAAAACATATTTACCTTCCTGATTAGTACAGATTGTGACTATTTTCTTGAACGTCTTTAGTTGATAAACGTGACCACATTTTGTAGTATGCCCAAGCAGTGTATAGAAGAACAATTGGAACGAAAACAATAGCCACGTAGAACATTACATGTAGAGTGTTATGGCTAGAAGTTGAATTCCAAATTGTTAAACTTTGCCATGGAGCTGTTGAGCTTGGAAGAACAAATGGGAATAAAGAAATTGCGTAAGTAGTGAATAAAGCAAATACACCTACAGAAGAACTGAAGAATGCAAAGCCATTGCGACCATTTTTAGAAGCTCTAGCAGCAAATAAGTAAAGTAGAGCAGCTAATACTGGAACTACAAATAATACAGGAGCTTTTAAGTAATTTGCATACCAAGAACCTGTAACTACTACGTCACCTTCTTTAGCTTGTAAGATTAGTGATTCGTTTACAATTTGGTAACCATTGATGAATGCTAACCAAACAGCAACTAAAACACCTACAACAACTACTAATAAGCTTAATACTGAAGCTAATTTTTGAGCACGTACTTGAATATCAGAACCTACTTGTGTACGTAAAGCTAACCATGTAGCACCTTGAGTTAAGAATACTAATAAAGATAGCACACCACATAATAGGCTGAATGGATTTAATAATTTTAATAAATTAACAATCCATAAAGTGTCACCACCGTAGTAGGAACGACCAATAGTGTCAAATTCAAATGGTAAACCTAATAATACGTTACCTAAGCCTACACCGATAACTAAAGCAGGAACAACACCAGAGAAGAATAGACCCCAGTCAACACCACGACGGTGTTTTTCTAAGTCAAATTTATGGCGATATTCCATACCTACTGGACGGAAGTATAAAGCAAATAGGATTAAAATCATTGCTAGGTATAAGCCTGAGAATGATGTTGCATAAACTTCAGGCCATGCCGCAAAGATTGCACCACCACCTAGTAATAACCAAACTTGGTTACCATCCCAGTGTGGAGCGATTGTGTTAATAACAACACGTCTTTCTTCATCTGATTTAGCGATGAATGGATTTAAAGTTAAAGCACCGATATCAAAACCATCGAAAATTACGAAACCGGCTAATAAAACGATAACTAAGATCCACCAAATTGTTTGTAGGACTGCAAAATCTAGCATTATTTATCTCCTACGTTTTCTAGTTTCTCAAAGTGGTATTTACCAGTGTGTAATGCACTTGGACCAAGTTGAGCGTATTTAACCATGAAATAAGCTTCGAAGTAAATGAAGATAGTATAGATACCACAAATTGCGAAGATACTAAATAGTAAATCACCTACAGATAGAGTAGAGTGAGAAATGTATGTTGGTAACACTTCGTAAACTGTCCAAGGTTGACGACCATATTCAGCTACGAACCAACCACATTCAACACCAACCCAAGGTAGTGGTAAAGCTAACATTGAAGCTTTAAGTAATTTAGATTTGCCTGGTTGTACTTTTTGACGTAATACTTTCCAAGTACATACAGCAAATAATAGGATCATTAAGAAACCAGAAGCCATCATTAGACGGAACGCATAGAATAAAGCACCTACGCGAGGAGTAGTCTCTTCGATAGCAGCTTTTAATTGCTCTTCAGTTGCACCTAATAATAGAGCAGGATTTTTATCTGAACCTGGAACAAATTGTGTGAATAATAAACCGTAACCTAAGTATTTAGCTTCATTTTCAGCAAATGCTTCTTTTTCAGCACGGCTTGCGTTAGGATTATCACGTAATTCAGCTAAACGAATTAACGCATCACGACCTTTTAAGAATTTCTCTCTATTTTCGTCGCGGATTTGGTTAAGACCTTTAATTTCTGTATCTAATGAACGAGTAACAATTAAACCACCAACGTAAGGGATAGTGATTTCAAATTTGTTTTTCATTTCTTTAGAATCAGGAATTGCAATCATAGCCCAAGGAGCAGGAGCTTTTTCAGTATCATAGATACCTTCCATTGCAGCGATCTTTGTAGGTTGTGCTTTACCAACATGGTAACCAGATTCGTCACCCATGTATACAACACCTAAAGAAGCACAAAGACCAAATACAGAAGCAACAGCGAAAGAACGTAATGCGAAAGCTACATCACGGTTTTTCATTAAGTAGATAGCAGAAATTGCTAATACGAAAATAGAACCTGTAGTGTAACCAGCTGTTACAACGTGTAAGAATTTAGCTTGAGCAAATTCAGATAGAACTAGGTCAGAGAAGCTTGCTAGTTCCATTCTCATTTTGTCAACGTTAAATACAGCACCTTGTGGGTCTTGCATGAAACCGTTTGCGATTAGGATCCACATTGCTGATAAGTTAGAACCAAATGCTACGCAGTAGGTAGAGATTAAGTGTTGGATTTTAGAAAGTCTATCCCAACCAAAAGCAAAAAGACCTACGAAAGTTGATTCTAAGAAGAAAGCCGCAGCACCTTCAATAGCTAGTGGAGCACCAAAAATGTCACCTACATAGTGAGAATAGTATGACCAGTTAGTACCGAACTGGAATTCCATTGTAATACCAGTCGTAACACCGATAGCAAAGTTAATTAAGAATAACTTGCCCCAGAATTTAGTCATATCTTTGTAAACTTCTTTACCTGTAACTACGTAAATAGTTTCCATTGTTGCTAAAACAAAAGTAATACCTAGTGTTAAAGGAACAAAATAGAAGTGATATAACGCAGTTAATGCAAATTGAAGTCTTGAGAGCTCAATAATGTCTAGCACATTAACTCCTTTATAAACAAATAATAAAACAAAATAATGAGCTTAATTAGCTAATGTTTAAACGTAAATAAAACTTTGGTATTAAATTAATCTTTTTTGTTGCAAGAAAGACTGAAACATAATAGATTAAGAAAAATACCTATCGTAGAAATATACTATATATTATATCAATTTTATAGATTAATAGCCCTAGATTGGCGTAAATTTCTCTAGTTTTACGGAATAGTTAAAACTCTAATTAGAGCTATTTTCACAAATACAATGCTTAATTTTTTATTACTAATAAAATATTTTTTTGATTTTTAATTAATTTTCTTAATTGAGAGAATACTTATGAGTAAATTTATAACTAATTTTTTAATGAGAACAATTATATTTTGTCAAGGCAATAACTTATTAACTTAGTCAATTACTAAGATATTTCCGGAGATTTAATTACGAATTAAATATTTCCTTGAAAAGTTTTAGACAAGCTAGTATATTATAATAAATTAGTCAAGCTAGGATAATTATCATCGGCTTGCATATACAGATTTCCTTTAATGAAATTTTATATATAAATTTTGAATTTAATGAAAATGAACTTTTTATCCAAATCTTTGCTAATTCTTTTGGTAGTAACAGCGCCATTAGCAAAGTCAACAGAAACTAAATTGACCGCATATAATAATAGCTTGATCTTTACCACCAATGATGTTACTGCTGAACAAGTAAAAAATTTAGGTGATAAATATAAACAACATCCAAATTGTCAGTTATTTGTAAAAAAATCAAAAGTCATTTTTGATAGTAGCCTTAAAGGGGCAACAGAGAATACTTCTTCAACGACTAGAAGAGAGTTCAACAATATTTTTAATCAGTTAGCAAATAGATTAGAAAATTCTAATATAACTGATCAAGAATTTGCTTGTTATCTTTTTAGTAGAAAACTAGATGCTTTACAAATTGAAGCTAGTATGGGAGAAGTGTCGCCTAATAGTACTAATTAATTTTAGATATTTGGTCTATTGTTAATTCGCTTCATTTGCCTTTCTTACCTATTGACACTTCCTTACCTAAAAAATTATTTCTACCCTATAAATTTTATTTCTACCCTATAAATTTTATTTTGTATAAATAAAAAGCTCCTCCATGTTCTAATGAACACGGAGGAGCTTTTTTAGTCTTTATAGATATTTTATAAACTTGTTACACTATCTATTAGAATTATTTAGTTACTGTACCAGTTACGTAAACGTCAACACGACGATCTGGTGCTAAACATGTAACTAAAGCTTTACGGTTTTTAACATCGTAACAGCCGTTTGTTACAGGTTCTGCAGAACCAACACCTTTAACTGTTAATAATTCTTGGTTAACACCTTGAGATACTAAGTAGTTAGCAACGCTTTGTGCACGACGCTCAGATAGTTTTAAGTTGTAAGCAGCAGAACCTGTACGGTCAGCGTGACCAACAACTTCAACACCTGATACTGTGCTGTTAGGGTTGTTATAACGAGCTAATACGTTAGTGAATGATTCAGCTGCGTTAGCTGTTAATTTATCTGAGTTTAGAGCAAATAATGCGTCAGATTTTAATTCAAATTTTTCAGTTGTAACAACTGGAGCTACTACTACAGGAGCGCGTTGACCGAATACATAAGTAGCTGTAGCTTGTACTAAGTGAACGTCTGGTCTGTATTTGTTGCTGTTGTTATTTACATCTGTACCTAATTGAACAGCATAGCTACCTTCTTCAACGTTTAGACGTGAATCTTTGAAAGTTCTGAAGTATGCTTTATACTCAACACCTACAGCGAATGAGTTAACGAAGTAGTATTCAGCACCTACTGTAGCGTAAGGAGAT
This sequence comes from Psittacicella hinzii, assembly GCF_003585885.1. Taxonomy (GTDB): domain Bacteria; phylum Pseudomonadota; class Gammaproteobacteria; order Enterobacterales; family Psittacicellaceae; genus Psittacicella. Next base: position 8,805 of record NZ_NRHC01000025.1, read on the forward strand.
ACTCTTGTTTTTTCTGATACTAATGTTGGAGTAGTAACTTTGTTAAAGAATACACCAGCACCTAAACCAGCAAATACGTTTACTTTTTCACCGATAAATTGGTTGAATTTAACACCTAAATCTAAAACGTTAGATTTGTGAGTTAAAGTTGTACCATTGTAATCGTATTTGTTGTCAGCAGGTTTTTGCCAACCTAATTCAAACGCCACGTGGTTATTTAAACGGTAACCTAAGAATAAACCGTAAGTAACACCGTCATCAGTGTGGTAAGAGTCGTTGTTAAAATCTGTGTTTAATTTTACAGTGTTGTGGTATTGAGCATAACCAACTTTACCTGTAACGTAGAAACTATTTGCTGAAGGAGCAGCAAAAGCTACTGAAGTAGCACTAAGAGCTAATAAAGCTACTGCTGTTTTTTTCATGTAAGACCTCTAAATCTTTTTGTGTTGTAAAATTCTATTGGAATTCCAAATAGAACTTAAAGATTTCAAAAATTGAACCCATTGAAATCCACTAACAGAATACAATCGATTAATATTATACCATATCTGTAATTTAGATAACCACTTTTAGCCAGCGATAAATTTAATTAAAAAACAAGACGTTAGTGGAATTTGAATAAATTTATACGAGAAAAATACCCTTATTTAACTTGCTTAACGGTGCTACTCGCCTTTTAAGAACTCATTATATAAATTAAGAAGCTCTTTTAGATTAAACTGTTTGGTTTCTAAAGACTTGTAAATTTTGTACTCTAGCTCATGTCCATATAAGTGAGCAATAGTCATTTTTTGCGTTTGACCAGCTCGGTTAATACGGTTACAAGCCTGTATATACGTTTCACAGCTATGTATTGGAGCAAACCAAATTATTAAGCTGGCACTTGTAGCAGTAATACCATGAGACATAGTGGTAGGTATTGCTAATAGTACGTCTAAATCATCTGTGTTTTGTAATTTATGAAATATCTCTGCTCTTTCTTTTTCACGAACATCAGAATTGATTTTAGCAACTTTAAATTTTGTAGAGAGTTCATCATATAGTAAATCTAAAGTACTTTTGTACGGAACAAAAACTAAAGTTTTACCCTTATTCTTTTCAGTTCTCTCTGAACGAGCTATTTCAATTAATCTAATAGTTTCCTGTACTCTTGACTTATTATCTAGAGTAATTATTTCTTTACTATTATCATAAACAGCACCACAGCAAGCTTGAATGATCTTACCAACAATAGCGGCTCCATTCGCAGGAGTTATACTTGAACCGTTTTGCATGCGAACATATTCAAATTCTTTAAGTTGCTTAATTAAAGCGCACTGCTCATTAGAAAGTTCACATTGTGAGTAAGAATTTACAAGATCAGGCAGATCTAGACAGTCTTCTTTCTTAATACGGATAGCTGGATTAAAGTAGTTATAAACTAAATCCAATGACATTTCTACGCTTTTGAAGTCTTCAATGTTATCAGAAGCTGAATTTAGAAATCTCAGATTTAGATTTAAATTCATTATGCCTTTAAAGTGTGAATAGGTTATGCCAGTAAGATTTTCTGGGCATACCATTAGCACTTGACCATAAGCTTCGAGCGGAGAATTTGGAACTGGAGTACCAGTAATTCCCCAAACATATTTAGCTTGTTTTGTTATTTTGTTTAGGTTCTTCCAACGAGCTGTTGTATGAGTTTTATAAGTAGTTAGTTCGTCAATTACAACAAGATCGTATTCTTGAGCTAAAAGTTCTTTTTGAACAACTTCAACGCCATCTGGGTTAATAATATGTATTTGAGCTTGAGACTCTTGCAGTAATTCAATGCGTCGTTTTTTGGTATTTGCATATATTATTTGTGAGGTTAACTCGCAGTTCATACTTTGCAAAGTTGTTTGCCAAGCATCGCGCATCACTGACAGAGGACATACTATTAATACTTTTTTAATTTCTTTAATGCGAAATAAATAATTAATAGCGTGAAGTGTTGATAGAGTTTTACCTGTACCCATATCAGCAAGACAAAAACAATGTCTGTGTACGGATAAAAAAGCGGAGATTTTAAATTGGTGTTCAAAAGGAGTCATTTCTCCAGGCCAATCATAATCTGCCTTTCTTACTATAGGGCTTAAAGTAGTTGCATTTAGGTCTGCTAACTTTCTAGCATTATCAAAAGTCCAGGGTACTTCTACAATAGTGTGTTTAGAAGTAGTATCTGTATTTTGATGAACAATTGCTTCGGGAATAGCTTCTGAGATTTCCTTGCTAAGACGTGTCCAAACGTATAGACTTTTTTCGTCAGGGCTTGGAATAATATTATTTTGGCCTATTGCTTCTTTGATTTTCTGAAACGAAATCATAGCGAACACATATATAACTTGAAAATGACTAGATATATCTATTTTACCAGTGAATTAAATAATTTTTTTATAATTTTTTTATTTATACATAAAAACCTCTATGTTTAAAAAACATAGAGGTAAAAATTTTAGAGGGATATTTACAATAAATTAGAATCTAAAGCGTAAGCCTGTAGCGTATGCTGTTGAATTGTAATCATTTTCAACTTTAACGCCAGATGTTGTTACATCTTTTCTTGCTTTAGCATAACCGCCTTCAAGGAAGAATAACGCTTCTAAATTATCTTTTTTATATAAAACAGAACTAAAGCCTAGTAAAGTTTGTAATACATTAGCTTGTTCTTTATCAGCATTTCCAGTGTATTTAGTTTCAGCATGAACATATGATAAAGCAACATATGGACGGAAGTATTGGTTCATGTCATAGTTTAATGTACCTGCTAAAGACCAAGCATTATTTTTCTGGTACTGATTTGAAGCGCTTAAATGGAATTTAGATTTTTCGTAAGTTGCACCAACAGAATAGTATAGTACTGGAGTAATTTTTTGACTCCATGTTAAGTCATAAGTGTGATACTGTCTTGTTTTTCTAATAGCTGCGTTTTTATTAGTAGTCTGTGTATCAGAGTAAACAAATTGTAAATTACCTAAATCTTGGAATGTATAGTCAACTAAGAAACTTAACTGTTTACGTTGCTGAGTTGATGAATCGTTAGTTTTACCCCAAGATACACCATAGAAGTAATTTTCGTATTTATTAGTATATTGGAAAGAACTATCATATGAAGTTGCAACTGTAGCAGCTGTAAAACCTAGGTGATTATAAAAATTATCGCGGTTAGTAAAGAACCAGCTGTTGTCACCCATACGGTAATCTGATAAAGTTGCAAATTTACCATAGCGTAATGTACCGTATTTATCGTATCCTAGACTTACACTTGCATTATTTAAAGTAAAGCCTTCGCGCTTATGATTACCTGTTTTACTTTTACCTGTGTAAACGCCATTAGTGTAGCTTGAAACTTCGCGGCTAGAGTAAAAGAATACGTGCTGCATTCTTGCGTAGAAACTAAATCTTAGTTTACCATCAGTGATGTTACCACCTAACCATAGACGTGTTCTTGCTTGGTTAAATGAAGCATTTAGTTTACTTTGTAAAACGCCATCAGCCTTGTGCTCAGGTTTCCATGTTGTGGTTGCACCACGTAGTTCACCACCAAAACTTAATGAAGCATTATCAGATTTATACAGTGTGTAAGAGAATGCGCTCGTAGCAACAGATGCTAATAATAATGATAGCAAAGTTTTTTTCATAGCTTTAATCGTAATTTTGGAACGTATATAATTTTCTTGGAGATATTATGTAAGGGGCATACCTTACGATTTGATTATAGCAATAACCCCATTATTTTAAGAGGTTTTTTAATATAGAAGATACTATTTTTTATTAAAAAGTTGTCACAGATCACACTTTTGAAAAGTAAAATGTAAAAAACATAACAAAGATCAAAAAAAATAACTCTATCTCATTTGAAATTCTAGGCAAAGAAAAAAGCAGACCGAAGTCTGCTTTTTTTCTATAGGTAAAATTAGAAAGTTAATTTAGCACCTACGTTGAAACCTTTGTTCTTAGTTTTTGTGCTACCTTGAACATCACGAACAGTTTCTTTAGCTCTTGAGTAGAAGTATTCAGCAAATACTGTTACTTTAGCTGTTTCATATGTGTAAACATCAGAAGCAGCACCTACAGCTAAGTTGTAGTATCTAGTTTTAGTAGTTGATGATTTATCGTAAGCGTCAACTTTTTCTTTAACATAAGCTAAGTTTAAGAATGGTTGAGCGTATTGGAAGCCAGTGTAACGAGCTTTAGCAGCTAATGACCAAGCTTTATCTTTAGCTTCAGTATTTGTTGATGTGTGTTCATAAGTGAACGCAGCACCTAATACGAAATCTTGTACTAAACCATCATTGTAGAATGCTAAATCGTAAGAGTTTTGAGTTTCAGTTGTTTGTAAATCAGCACGATTACGAGTGTTAGCATAGTTAAATACTACGTGGTTACCTGCTAAGTTGTAAGAAGCTTGTAACGCGTATTGTTTAGTGTATTGATATTGAGAAGCTTTAGTTTCACCGTAGCTTAAACCACCTTTAACACCGTAGAATTCAGGCGCTAAATATGTAACTACTGTATCAAATGATGTAGGAGCTGTCCAAGCTGTGAAACCACGCTCATCGTTAGCTTCGAAAGCATAGTGATCTGCTTCCATATCGTTACCGAATTTGTCATCAGCAACTGTTACATATTTACCAAATAAGAATGAACCGTATGTAGGGTGACTTAATTGTACGTAACCACGGTTAAACTCAACACCATCACGTGTGTGTTCACCTGATTTGATACCAGCTACTTTTTGTGAGTGGTAATCAAATCTTGTGTTGAAACGTGTGTAGAATGAGTAAGTTAGGTTGTTAGAGTCAGTCATACTACCGTATAAACCGAAACGTAAACGACCTTGGTTGTATTTGTTATCTTCTTTGTTAGCGCTGTCGCCGTTTACTTTAACAGAACGATCTTGCAAGAAGTAACGAGCTTCAGCAAAAACGCCTAAATTTGCGCTTGTGTTACCGTTGCTGTAAGTATATAAATTAGTGTTAGCAAATGCAGATGAAGCTACTGATACTACAGCTAAAGCTAATAATGTCTTTTTCATGAGAAAATCTGTCTACTTTACGTAGGCTATGCCTATTTTGTTTATTATGATGATTGGGGGAAGAGGTAAAATTAATTACCTCCCCTTCAATTAAATATTATTCTATAAAACTGAATTAGAATGATACTTTAACACCAGCTGCGAAAGCTGTATCTTTGATTGTACGTTTCTTATCAGTGCTTTCGTTTTTCACACGATCACGTAAGAATAAAGTTTCACCGAATACGCGAACTTTAAATGTATCTAATTGATAAACATCAGATTGTGCACCTAAGTAGAAACCTGCAACTTTGTGTTCAGCGTTAGCTGATTCTAAGTCTAGTTTTTGGTAAGTTGCACCAGCGTATGGTTGGAAGTATTGGTTTAATCTGTAAGAAGCTTTAACAACTACAGAGTGGTGTTTGTCAGTTGAGTTAGTAACTTGTGAAACAACACCATCTTTGTTTTGTGTGCGAACATAATCATATGCTGCAGCAACTGTTAGATCATCATTTAATAATTTTTGAACTACAGCAACTTCAAAACCTTTTTTCTTAGTAACATTTGCTTCAGTATTACGTAAGTTTTCGAATACTGCAGTAGCTTTAACCGCTGTACCAGTTGAGAACGCGTAAGTACCTGCGAAAGCGTTTTGTACTACACGGTTACCGTCAGCGATGCTTGAGTATAATTTACGGTTGTGTTTAGTTTGGCTGTATGAGTACTCAAATACGAAGTTGTTGAATACTGGAGAAGTATAGTAAACTGTTTGGTTACCAGTTGTACGTGTATTAGCACGTAAAGCTGTTAAGAAATCTAAATATTCTAAATCGCTATCAGCTGCACCATCAACTACAGTTGTTTGACGACCTAATTGTAGTCTACCGAATTGATCGTTTGCTAAGTATACATATGCACGGTCAAATGCAAAGTATTGTGTACCTTCGCTTAAGTGAGATTTAGCTGTTGCGTCAGTTGCGTAAGTGTATACTTTAGAAGTACCGTCTTGTAAGAAGTTGTTTTGTAGACGTACACGGAAACCGTATGCTGTTGAATCAGCAACGCGGAAATCACCACCAAATGCTAAACGGTAACGAGCTTTAACGTATTGGTTTGTTGTTTTAGATGTTAAACCATCTTTATTTTTTTCGTAAGCGTATACGAAACGAGTGTAACCGTCAACATAAAGACGAGCTACATCTGATTGATAAACTGTTGTGTTAGCAAAAGCTGAACCTACTAGAGAAGCTAAAGCTAAAGTTAATAAAGTCTTTTTCATATGAACCCTATATATTATTTTTCAGCCCAAGAAACTTGAACTTTAAAAACCCAAAACTTGTAGTTTTGGAAATTAAACTAATTAAGACAAAAGATTGTCATCCAAACAATTTTTAATTTAATTTTATTATGTGTTTCTGCATTAAAATATACGTCGCAGTTCACATAAAGTAGCTAAGTAACTCCTTTATTATATAATATTTATTTTGTTTTTTCTATCATTCTTTAAGGATTTTTACAGAGAATAAGGGAACTTTTTAACTTTAATGATAAAGAACGGTTAAATGTAAATTTTAAAATCTACTCAAGTTTTCAACTCTTTGATTTTTATAACTTTAGATTATTGTTAGATAAAAGTTATTATCATTTAGACTAGTTGTATTTTTAATTTTTTGATACAAAACTGACGTGATTTAGCAAATTATCTAAAAAATATTTTTTTCAACTTTACTTTTTTCTTTCCAATTGAAAATAACAGATAATAAATAAAATAATTAATTTTCGTGGAAAATAAATTTGCCTTTTTTACTTATTCAGAGACCTTAGGGATCTAATCAAACTTAGTATAAAATTATTCGCTAATAATGAAAAAGTCCTTCATGTTAATTATGAACATGAAGGACTTTTTTAATTAAAAGACTAATCTATATTCAGATCTAAATTAATCTTTGTGTTTATCTAAAGATAGAGTGTCATCTTTACTTTCTTCTTCATCAGCAATTTCGTCAACACCCTCTTCTTCCATTGTAGAAGCAATAGAAGGGATAGTTTCATCGAACTCTGGAACAGGTTCGTGACGTTTACCGATAAAGATGTATACCATAGGTAGAACGAATAAAGTAAAGATAGTACCAATTGATAACCCTGAAACGATTGTAATAGCAATCGCAAAACGAGCATTAGCACCAGTACCAGAAGAGATTAACAGTGGAATTAGACCTGCAACCATCGCTAAGGTTGTCATTAGGATAGGTCTGAAACGTAAACGAGCAGCTTTAATAATAGCTTCACGTTTTTCTAAACCATGATTAATCTGTTCTTCTTTAGCAACCTCACACATTAGAATACCGTGTTTAGTTATTAGACCTACTAGTGTCATCATACCGATAGTTGTGTATAAGTTGATAGTAGCACCTAATTTACTACTTAATCCTAGTAAGAATAATGTTGCAACGGTACCAGTAATAGCTAGTGGTACTGTTACCATAATTACTAAACCATCTCTCCAAGAGTTAAATTGGATTGCTAGCACTAAGAAGATAAGAATAATAGCTAGAGCAAAAATAATTGTTGTCTGATTTCCTTCTTGTACATATGTACGTAAGTCACCTGATAGGTCATATGTATAGTTAGAAGGGAAATAGTTATAGAAATTATTTTGGATCCAACTTACTAAATCTGACTGTGATTGTGTAGAAACACCTTGTACAGTTACAGAGTTTAATTGGTTAAATCTTGGGTAAGAAGCAGGTTGTGATTCAATATTATAAGTAATTAATTCTGATAATGGGATATTAGTTCCACTTGAATTAGTTACGTAGTAATTATAAAGAGAATCAGTACCTGATTTATTATCATTAGCTAGTTGTGTAACTACTTTATACACAGTACCATCAATTGATACACGTGCTGCAGTACTTCCAGATAAGTAAGAAGATAAAGCTGAAGCAATATTAGAAATTTGTACACCTAAACGTGAAGCTTTTTCACGATCAATTGTAATATTTAATTTTGAGTTGTTGAAAGCTACGTTTGTACCAGACATAATTAAAATGCCTTCATCTTTTGCAGCCTGAGCAAATCTTTCTGCATAAGGTACAATTTTTTCTAAAGCATCAACTGATTGTACTGCTACGGCAAAGTTATAGAAACCAGATCCTGGAACTTGGATTTCAGGGAAACTGAAAGTATTTACTTGTAAACCTGGAACTCCACCAAACACACCACCATACTGTGCTAGCATTTCAGCTTGAGTTAGAGGTCGTTCTTCTTGTAAAGGAGCGATATTGATAATCATAGAAGATTGAACAATTGATAATCTTCCAGTTACATAAGGAACTTGTTCAAATCTTTTAGCAATAACTTCTTGTACTAATTGACCGTAAGCAACCGTAGAGTTAGCTGGTAATCCTGCAAATGCTAAGAAAATACCACGATCCTCAACCGGTGTTAACTCAGAGTTAATATTTTTTGGTAGTGATACTAATGATAAAACAGCTGCAGCTAAGAATAATAAAACGAATTTAGGATGGTTTAAGAAACCTTTTAAAGCTGTATCATACTTAGCATTGATTTTATCTAGAGTACTTTCTACAAAGTGCTCAAATTTAGAAACTTTCGCATGATCGTAATTTCTATATAAATAATTACATAACATTGGCGAAAGAGTCAGTGATACGATACCAGAGAAAATAACAGAACCTGCTAGGGTAACTGCGAACTCACGATAGATTGGACCTGTGGAACCTGTAGTTAAAGTAAATGGTAAGAATACAATAGCTAGAGTACAGGTCATTACAATAACTGGAGCAGCAATTTCACGTGTACCTATAATAGCGGCACGGAAAGGAGTTTCTCCATATTTAATGTGACGTTGAATGTTTTCTAGAACAACGATCGCATCATCCACCACTAAACCGATTGCTAAAATTAAAGCTAGTAAGGTTACTAAGTTTACTGAGTAGCCTAAAAGAGCTAATAAAGCAAAGTTAGCTAAGATAGAAATTGGAATAGCAATAATTGGAACAATTAGTGACTTAACGCTACCTAAGAACATTAACATCACAATCATTACGATAACAACAGCTTCAAAAACTGTTTGTACCACCTGGTGAATAGCGGAATTAACAGCTACAGTACCATCGTAAACAACAGTAGAACTGATATAGTTTGGTAAAGTAGGTTTAACTGTGTTTTCGTATTTATCAATTAACTTAGCAACAACAGTTAGAGGGTTTGCTTCCGGAGTTAATTCAAATCCTATAACAACAGCCGGTTTATCATTATAAGTAGCAGTTGTTTGGTTAGGTAAATCTTCCATTGTAACATTAGAAACATCACCTATACGGATTGGTAAATCGTCAATAGTTGTAATGATTAGATTTTTTAACTCATCAACATTCTTTACTGAACCATCAACGTTATTAGTTAATACACGATAATCTGATCTTAAAGAACCGGCAGCAATTTGAACGTTATTAGCACTTAGCGTAGATGTTACTGAAGACGGACTTAAACCATATTTATCAAGTTTTTCAGGGTCAAGTGTGATTAACATGTATAAACCAGGGTTCATAAATGATACACTTGCAACACCATTAACAGTATAAAATTGAGGTTTAACGTTACGATCTAACCAGTCAACTAACTGTGCGTTTGTTAACTGCTCAGTTGAGAAAGCAACATATAACGGGTTTACCGAACGTCCCTCATCCTTGCTGATAACAGGTTCATCAGCATCACTTGGGAGGTCTGATTTAGCTTCATTTACTTTTGCGATTACGTCACTAAATGCTTTATCTAAGTCAGCACCAGCTACAAGATATAAAGTAACAGTACTTGTACCTAAAGCAGATGTTGAATACATATAGTCAACGTTTTCAACTGAAGCTAATTCTGTTTCTAACGGGCTTGTAATAAAGTTTTGAATAGATTGAGCTGATACACCAGAGTAAGTTGTTTCTACTACTACGGTAGCGGTAACAAGTTTAGGGTACTCACGTACGCTCATCTTGCTTAAACTATATAAACCAAGTACGATTAAGAGAATACTTAGAGCAACACCCATTACTGGTCGTTTTATAAACGCATCAGTAAATTTCATTATTATCCCCTTTAATTACTTTGTATCTTCTTGTGCTGTTGCAGGTAGTTTAAATGAAGTAGGAACTCCTAATCCATATCCTTTTGCAATTCTAACTAAAGAACCGTCAAGAATGTTGTTGTAGTTAGTAACAATAATATTACCAACTTCTAATCCTTTAGTTACTAAAGCTACACCATTAACACGTTCGTTAGCTGTAATATAAACTTCTGTAGCGCGATAAACACCATCAGCAGATTGACCATTGCTTGTTAAGCTTTCTTTTTCTTCATCTGTTAATGGATCTAAACGATACACAATTTGACCATATAGAGAGTAGTTAACAGCAACGTCAGGGATAGTAATTTGATTACTTACTGGGTTTGTACTGATGTTTACTTTTACAAATTCACCGTCAGCTAAGTTAGTATTGTTTGCAAAAGAAACACGAACTTGTGATAGACCTGTAGAGGTAGAAATAGTGCTATCAACACCTGAAACTACACCAGTTGCTAATTCTTTGCCATCTTGGCTAAAAGCAGTAACTTCGTTACCAATTTTTACATTTTCTGTAAATTGAGGAGAAACTCCTAAATTGATATAGAAGCTATTACCCTCATCAGAAGATGAGTTTGGAACAACTGTCACTAGAGTAGTGCCCGAGCTAACAACATCACCTACTGAAGGAGAAATTGTACCTACCACACCATCAAAAGGAGCGATGATTTGTGATAGTTGAATAGTTTCTTCAGTTGCACGTACTGTAGATAATTGTGCGTTATAGCTACTTAAAGCGCTTTCCACTTCATATTTAGAAGCACCGCCTTCTGCGTAAGCTGCTTTAAGACCGTCATAGTTTAATTTTAAAGAACGTAAAGAAGCTCTTTGTGAAGCAAGAGTTGCTTGAGATGAAGCAACATCAAGACTTAAGATAACTTGACCTTTTTTAACAGCTTGGCCTGGTTTAAAGTTAATAACTGCAACTTTACCAGAGTTTACTAAAGCAAGGCTACCTGTGTTTTGTGTTTTTACAAACCCAGAAGAGCTAATTGCACCTAAATATGTTCCACTTGAAACTTCGATAACTGAAACAGATGTTACTGCTGTAGGAGCCTTGTACTTACTTTTTTGATAAGAGATAAAGTAAGAGAATAAGCTTAAACCTACTAAAACAACGATAACAGCTGTCATCAATATATAGAAGACAAAAGATCTGCGTTTTGCCATGTGTTGTCCTTAATATGTAATTATTAGCTATCTAAACTATAATTGAGGCTATGTGTATAAGATACTAATAGCTAGATTTTATAGGAAAGGTTGAGTTTTCAATAAGTTTAAATTCTAAAATTATATCTTTAGAATAACCTCAATTGTTATATATTGATATACTCGTTAAAGTATGTTTTTCAAAAGAAAATTTTGGAGAAAAATACTACTAGATTATAGCAAAATTAACTCTAAAATAAGAGAGCTTAGTTCATTTTTATTTTAAAGCCCAGTTTAACTTATTGATTTTTAAAACGTTAATGTTTTCGTTTAATTGAGTAAATAATCAATTATTTAAGAAAAAGCAGAGTAATAGTTCTTAACAATACAAAATTTTTTAAAGCAGCTAGATAAAATTATTTTAAAAAATTATGAGGGTGATACTTAGATTTTTATTTAGAAATAGGCAGGTAATAGAGTTTTACATGTAAGTATGTTTTTACAAATTCTTAATAATCAAGAATCTAAACAAATTTAGATTTTAAAAAATTTCTCAAGAGTATATTTGTATCTTGTAATTTTGTAAGAGAAAGTTTGGGTACGATATAGCTAAGAGTTGTAATTTTATTACATGCACATGATACGCTTGTAAGAAGCTAAAAAACTAGATAAAAACTATGGTTTTAAGCATGAAAGAGTTAAAAAAGTAGAAAAATATTGCAAAAAAGTGTGATCTACTGCACATTTTTGAAAATATTTTATCTAAAAGCTTGCTTTTGCTATATCGGTCTGTAGATAATAGGAGCTGAAAAGTTAGATCTATTTTTATAAGAAGACCTAGCTATAAAAAACTAGTTCCTTTTTATGTGTATGTTCTTCATGGTGGAATATAAATGTCAGGCGTAGCTATTCAATTTATTTTAAGCGTATTCCCGATTTTGCTATTAATTTACTTAATGGCTAAAAAGAACGGATTACCGTCTTATATCGCACTTCCTATTACGGGAGCGCTGATCCTATTAATTCAATTATTTTATTGGGGTAACTCAGGCAGTAAAATCTCAGCTTCTGTGATTGCTTCATTTATTGCAACGTTAGTACCTGTTACTATTATTTTTGCGGCAATTCTTTTTAACCGCTTTATGGAAGTATCAGGAAGCATTAGAGTAATTAAAAGCTGGTTAGCAACAGTTTCTCCTAATCCAGTAGCTCAATTAATGATTATCGGTTGGGCTTTTGCATTTATGATTGAGGGGGCTTCTGGTTTTGGTACTCCGGCAGCAATTGCGGCGCCATTATTAGTTAGCTTAGGGTTCCCAGCAATTCGTGTTTGTATCTTAACTCTAATTATGAACTCAGTACCAGTATCATTTGGTGCTGTAGGTACTCCAACTTGGTATGGTTTCAGCCAATTATCAGCGGTAAACTTCTCTGAGTTAGCTTCAAAAACTGCAATTATTCACTCATTTGCTTCTTTAGTAATTCCAGTTATTGCTTTACTATTTGTGGTTAAATGGTCTGAAGTTAAGAAAAACTTAGTATTTGTTTACTTATCAATTCTTTTCTGTGTGGTGCCATATTTATTAATTGCTCAAGTTAATGATGAATTCCCATCATTAGTAGGTGGTGCAATTGGTATGTTATTATCAGTTTGGGCTGCACAAAAAGGTTTAGGTTTATCTAAAGATAAAAGTTCTTCAGAAACTAGCGGTACTGATTATGAAGCTGTTACAGGTAAACAAGTTGCAAAAGCTTTAATGCCATTTGCAATCCTTATTGGTTTATTAATTGTAACTCGTGTTCAACAGCTTCCATTCAAGGCAATGATGAACAGTACTGCTGAGTTATTTACTGTTAGCCTAGGTTTTGCTGACTTTAAATTAACTCAATCTCTAACATTTGGTTTACATAACATTCTAGGCACAGGTATTAGTGATTCTTATAAACTTCTTTATGTTCCTAGTTTAATTCCATTTGTAGTGACAGTATTATTCTGTCAGTTCTTCTACCAAGAATCAAAAGGTCATATTGCTAATATTTTCAAAACATCATTAAGTTCTGTGAAATTAACTTACATCGCTCTATTTGGTGCTTTCGTAATGGTTAAATTAATGATGTTAACTCCAGATCCTTCAAATGATATTACTTTATCAATGGTAAATGTTATCGGTCAGGTGTTCTCTAGCTCTATGGGAGAAAGTTGGTTATATGTAGCTTCATACCTAGGAGCTGTAGGTGCTTTCTTCTCTGGTTCAAATACAGTATCTAACCTAACTTTTGGTAGTATTCAACAATCAATTGCTCAACAAATTGGTTCTAGTCAAACTACAGTTTTAGCTCTTCAATCAGTTGGTGGTGCTATGGGCAACATGGTATGTTTAAATAACATCATTGCGGTAGCTTCAGTAACTAACTGTTTAAGTCAAGAGGGATATATTTTAAAACGTACATTTATCCCTATGGTGATTTACGGTGTGATTGCGGCAGTAGTTTATCAAGTATTCGTAATTATCTCTCCAGGTGTTTGGGCTTAAGATTATTGTTCCTTAAAAGGGTGAGGCTTGTCCTCACCCTTTAACATTTAGATATTTTCTTTGTGGTATAATATCTTTCTTAAGTCTCGACAAGAGAAATTTTGAATGTTTTTAACTAAATCGGATTATTTATGGACTCTTCCTCTGTTTCGTTTTTGATTATTATCATATTTTGCTGTATTTTATCTTCTGCTTTTTTCTCTGCAAGTGAAACTGCTTTGCTTACTTTAAATAGATATAAATTACAAACAGCATTACTACAAAATAGATACGGAGCTAAGTTTGCTGATAAACTACTTCAGAATTCTGATAAATTAATTAGCACTATTTTAATTTGTAATAACTCGGTTAATATTGGAGCCTCTTCTTTAGCAACTATTGTTGGGCAGGCTATTGCTGGAGACATGGGTATTGCGATAGCAACTGGTGTTTTAACATTTATTCTTCTAATGTTTGCGGAAATTATCCCTAAAACATTAGCAGTAAAAAAGCCTGAAGCAATTTCATATGCTTTTGCCCCAGCTCTATATGTTGTTTATAAGATAGTAACACCGATCGTTTATATATTTAACTTCTTTACAATTATCTTCTTTAAGATATTCAAGATTCAACAACGAACAACAGAAACTCAATTATCTAATGAAGAATTAAGAGTTATTGTAAAAGAATCACAGACTCTCGTTGGTAAAGATCATTCTGATATGATGAATTCAGTATTAGATCTTGAAAAAATGACAGTTGAGGATATTATGATTCCTAGACATGAGATTGTGGCTATAGATATAGATGACGATATTAAGTCAATTATTAGACAATTAAATCAATCTCCTCACAGCCAAGTAGTGGTATATCGTGAGTCTTTTGAAAAACAAATAATTGGTATGTTACGAATTCGTGAATCATACCGCTTAATGATGGAGTCAAACGAGTTTTCAAAAGAAAATCTGGTGAGAGCCGTTGACGAGCCAATTTATATTCAAGAGGGTACTACTCTAACTAAACAATTATTCAATTTTAAAAAGGCTAAGCGTAAAATTGGCATAGTTGTTGATGAATATGGCTTTGTAATAGGTTTAATTTCTATTGAAGATATTCTTGAAGAAATAGTTGGTAACTATACAACTAACTCTATTAGTGATGAGCAAGAAGATATTAATTATATTGCTCAAGGTAAGTATTTAATTGATGGACAAGCTAACCTACGTGATTTAAATAGAAAATTTAGTTGGGATTTAGCTGCTGAAGACGTACGTACTTTAAATGGATACCTTTTAGATAAGTTCCAAGATATTCCTGAAGTAGGTTCTAAGTATAAGTACAATAACCTAGTTCTTACAGTGAAAGAAGTTGATCGTAAGGGTATAAAACAAATTGAGATCATTGATTTAAAGAGATTTAAGTCATCTTCAGAGAAAAAACCATCAACTACTAAATAACAATTTTTTATGTTAATTGATAAATTAGATTTTAGTATTGCCAAAATCTTTGTTTTTGGTGATGTGATGATTGATCATTATTGGTATGGAAGTACTTCAAGGATTTCTCCAGAAGCACCTGTACCTGTAGTGCTTTATAATGACCAAAACTCTACTTTAGGAGGAGCTGCTAACGTAGCACGTAATTTAGTTGCTTACGGAAGTCATGCGACTCTATCAGGACTTACTGGTGAAGATGAGGATGCAAAACTATTAAAAAAATTATGTGAAGAGATCTCTCTTCCGTACTTTTTCTTAGCTTTTCCAAATATCAAAACAACTAAAAAACTAAGAATTTTAAGTAGACATCAGCAACTATTACGAGTGGATTTTGAAGACTCTTTAGTTTCTAAGTTTTCTATTGAAAAAGCAATTGAAGACATTGGTGGTCAACTAGAACAAGCAATAATTGATTCAGACGTAGTAATTCTTTCTGATTACTTGAAAGGTGCGAGAGAGTTATTTCCGACAATTATTGCACTTGCAAACAAATATAAAAAAGTAGTAATTATTGATCCTAAAGGAAGTGACTATTCTTTATATAAAAATGCAAATTTACTTACTCCGAACCTAAGTGAGTTTAGATTAATTGCTGAACAATATAACTTTAGTAAAGAAGAAATTTTAGATGAAAGTAATGAGAAAAAGATAGCGCAAACTATTATCAAAGATCTTAACCTTACTGATCTCTTAATTACTAAGTCTGAAAATGGTATGACTTTACATCAAAAAAATGGTGAGGTGTATCATCAATTTACCTATGCTGAAGATGTTTATGATGTAACAGGTGCGGGAGATACTGTTATAGCTACTTTAGCTTCTGCTATAGCAACAGGTGTGGAGATAAAAGACGCTTGTTACTTAGCTAATAAAGCGGCAGGGGTTTCTGTAGCTAAGTTAGGAGCAGCAACGGTAAGTATGGATGAGCTAAGAAAGTCTTGCAATATAGAAACTTCTCAAAGATCTTTAAGTTTTGAGCAAGTAGTTGCTCAAATTAGAGAAAAACAAAAAGCAGGTGAGAAAGTTGTATTTACCAATGGTTGCTTTGACTTGCTTCATAGAGGGCATCTTAGTTATTTACAAAGAGCAAAAGAACTTGGCGACATTTTAGTTGTTGCAATAAACTCAGACAGTTCTGTTAAACGTTTAAAAGGTGACTCTAGACCTATAAACTCTTTAGATGATCGTATGTTTATGCTTTCATCATTAAAGTATGTAGATTACGTTGTTTCCTTTGATGAGGATACACCTTTAGATGTTATTAAGTTAATCAGACCAGATGTTCTTGTTAAAGGTGCTGATTATCAAGTTGAAGATATTGTAGGCTATAAAGAAGTTACATCTTACGGTGGCAAAGTTCAAACAATAACTTTCATTGATTCTTATAGCTCAACTAATTTAATAAATAAAATTAAAAATAATTAATTTCTTTATGAAGAAAAATGATCAGATCTTCGAATCCAATAGACCACATTTTAAGAAGGAGTTTTTACTTCCCAAGTACTGGAAAATTTGGTTGCTAATCGCTCTATGTTGGATTCTATCACTTCTTCCTTATAGTGCAATTCGTTGGGGAGGTGTGCAATTAGGTAAGATCTTTCGCAACTCGAAGCTAAAAGTTATACGTAAAAGAAGAGAGATAGCACGTATCAATATAGATATAGCATTAGCTTCAAAATCGAAAGAAGAAAGGGATAAAATTTTTGATCAGTTTTGTGCTAATGTTGGTATAGCTCTATTTGATATAGTTATAGCATGGTTTTGGAGTAAAAGAAGATTTAAGAAATTAATAAAACTCCCAGAAAAGGATTTTTCTCAGTGGTATGAGAAAAAAGCATTTTTATTCTTGTGTCCTCATTTCTTAAATCTTGAAGTTAATGCTAGAGCAATTGGTTTAATCCTTCCATCTTATGGAGTATATTTAAAAAATGCTAATCCACTTTGGGATTGGTTACAATATTATTTCCGATTAAGAAATAACAAAGCTCTAGTTCCTAAAGACAATCCACGTGCGATGCTTAAAACTTTAGCTTTAAAACGTGGTCTTTGGTATGCTCCAGATCAAGATCTAGGTGTAAAATCTTCAATTTTTGTACCTTTCTTTGATGAACCTCAAGCTTGTACAACTACTGGAACTTACCAATTGTATAGAAGCTTTAACGATTTAACTTTAGTACCTTGCATGCTATTACCTAGCGAAGATAGTAGATACCAATTTGATTTTGTCATTTTAGATTCTATAGATTTCGAAGATCTCACTGAAGAATTTAAAAATGAAAAGATCTCTAGAGAAGAGCTAACTTATCAAATTGTATTAAGAACTAATCAGGCTATTGAAAAAATGGTTAAATTAGATATTTCTAATTATATGTGGCTACACAGACGTTTTAAAAATAGACCTGAAGGTCAAAAAAGTTATTATGAATAAAAAAAAGATCCTCCATTATGGAGGATCCTTTTTTTATTATTTGTTTGCTTGACGGTAAGCACGACGACGATCGTTTTCAGTTAAGAATTTCTTACGAATACGAATTGATTCTGGTGTAACTTCTAATAATTCATCATCATCGATGAACTCAATAGCTTGTTCTAATGAGAATCTTACAGGTGGTACTAACACAACAGCGTCATCTTTACCTGAAGCACGCATATTTGTTAATTTTTTACCTTGTAAACAGTTTACTGTTAAGTCATTATCACGACTGTGGATACCGATGATTTGACCCTCATAAACTTCTGTATTTGCATCAATTAATAGCTTACCACGTTCTTGTAGAGAGAATAGAGCGTAAGCTAGTGCTTTACCTGTACCATTAGAAATTAGTACACCGTTAACACGTTGACCAATTTCACCTGGTTTAACTACATCATAGTGGCTGAAAGTAGAGTAAAGTAAGCCAGTACCAGATGTCATAGTCATGAATTCACCACGGAAACCGATTAGACCGCGCGCTGGAATAATGTAATCAAGTCTTACTCGACCTTTACCATCAACTTCCATATTTCTTAGTTCACCTTTACGGAGACCAAGAGCTTCCATGATTGAACCTTGATGTTGTTCTTCAATATCAATAGTTACTTGCTCAAATGGTTCTTGCTGTACACCATCAACTTCTTTATAGATTACACGAGGACGTGATACAGCTAGCTCGTAACCTTCACGACGCATATTTTCGATCAGTACAGATAAGTGTAATTCACCACGTCCTGAAACTCTGAAAGCGTCAGGGTCTTCAGTTTCTTCTACACGTAGAGCAACGTTGTGAACTAATTCTTTACGTAAACGTTCTAAAATTTGACGCGAAGTAACGAATTTACCTTCTTGACCACAGAATGGAGAGGTATTTACACAGAAGAACATAGTAACAGTTGGTTCATCAACTGAAAGAGCAGGTAAAGCTTCTACATTATTAACATCACAGATAGTGTCTGAGATGTTTAACTCACCTAAACCTGTAATAGCAATAATATCACCAGCTGTAGCAACATCTTGCTCTACTCTTTGTAAGCCAAAGTGACCAAGAACTTGACCTACTTTACCATTACGTTTGTTGCCTTCTGCATCAATAATAGTAACTTGTTGGTTAACTTTAACATTACCACGTTTAATACGTCCAATACCAATAACACCAACATAGCTATTATAGTCAAGTTGTGAAATTTGCATTTGGAATGGAGCTTCTAGATCAACATCAGGAGGAGATACTTTTTCTAGAATAGCTTCAAATAGTGGAGTCATGTCTTCAGCCATGTCATTATAATCAAGACCAGCAATACCATTTAAAGCTGAAGCATAAATAATTGGGAAGTCTAATTGCTCGTCAGTCGCACCTAAGTTTACGAATAGATCAAAAACTTGGTCAACAACCCAATCAGGACGAGAACCTGGACGGTCTACTTTATTTACTACTACAATTGGTTTTAAACCATGCTCAAATGCTTTTTGTGTAACAAAGCGAGTTTGTGGCATAGGACCATCTGTTGCGTCAACAATTAGAAGAACAGAGTCAACCATTGAAAGAACACGTTCGACTTCACCGCCGAAGTCAGCGTGCCCTGGAGTATCTACGATATTAATGTGGTAGTCACGGTAGTTGATTGCTGTATTTTTAGCTAAGATAGTAATACCACGCTCTTTTTCGATAGCGTTACTATCCATGATTCTCTCTTCAACTTCACCACGTGAGTTTAAAGTACCTGATTGTTGTAATAATTTGTCAACCAGAGTAGTTTTACCATGGTCAACGTGAGCAATAATAGCAATGTTTCTTAATTTGCTAATGTCTTTATTAATAGATGTCATGACTTAATAATTCTGTTTACTATAGTAAGAGTTAAGTAAAGTTTTTGTAAAAATAAACTCTAAAATCTGTCAATGTATTATATAATAAATAAAATTTATTTAAATAAATATTTACCTTGAGTTTAGAGGAATATGCTTCCACAGTTGTGATTATGACAGAACAAACAAAAAAAGGTCGCCTTTTTATTATTTCAGCTCCTTCAGGTGCTGGGAAAAGTACTTTAATTAACAAATTATTAAACTCTAGCTTTAAATCAAAGTACTACCTTTCTATTTCTCATACAACTCGTCCAGTTAGACCCGGAGAAGTTCACGGGGTACATTACTATTTTACAAACATAGAAAACTTTGAGCATTTAATACAACAAGATGAGTTTTTAGAATATGCTGAAGTATTTGGTAATTACTACGGAACTTCAAAAAGAATTATTCGAGAAAAGCTTGATCAAGGAATCAACATCTTGCTAGATATTGATTGGCAAGGGGCGAGAAATGTGCGTAAACAATTTCCAGAAGCAATTTCAATTTTTATTTTACCACCTAGCTTAGAAGAGCTTCAGAAGAGACTTTTAAATCGTCAAACAGATTCATTAGATGTTATTGCTCGTCGTATGGAAAAAGCTGAGAATGAAATGGCTCATAAAGACGAATATAACTATGAAATTTTAAATGATGATTTAGATCATGCTTTCAAACAATTTGTTGATATATTAGAATCATCTTCAAAATAAATTAAAGAAAATCACAAAGTAATGTGATATACTTAATTATTCTTTATGACATGTTGCTGAAAACGCTCTAAACATAAGCTGTATAGAGTGTATTTTAGATAAAGGTTTTCATCTTAGAGTAGTCCAATGCAAGATAACAAAATAGTTAACATTACACAAGCTTTAAAAAAAATTCCTAACCGTTTTGAGTTAATTGCTGTAGCAGCTCGTCGTGCTAGACAAATTCAAGAGTACGAAGCTGCAGTTGCAAAAGCAGAATCAAATTACAGAAATACTTCAACTTTAGTACTAGCTCAAGCTCGTGTAAAAAATGGCAAGGGTGGAACAAGAGAAAGTAAAATTGAGACGCAATTAAAAGAGTTAAGAAATAATCCTATTAATCTTTTTGTTGACAACTCAATTACTAAAGATAAGCCAACAGTTGTTGCTCTTCGTGAGATTCAAGAAGGCTTTGTAAATAAAGAATACTTAGATCGTAAAGATATTTTCGATCAAATTCAAGAACATACAAGTTCATTTGAAGAAGTTGATAGCTTACTTCAGTCTACAGATGACACTTTTGATGAAGATACTTTTAGAAGTCTAAAAGATGATTTCAGAAGCTTTGCAAATGATGAAGATGAAGTAGACACAAGTGAATTTTTTAACGTTGTAAATCCTTTCGATGAAAGTGATGAAGATTACAACGATGAAGAATAATAAAGTTAGTTAACTTTTTTTGTAATTTTAGGATAGGGACCATTTTAATGGTCCTTTTTTTGAATATGTAGATATGACGCAGTCGGTTTACTCAATACCTATTGAAAAAATTAAAGGGGTAACTAAGGCAAATCTCCCTAAATTTAAAGAAAATTTAGGGATTAATAATTTAGGTGATTTGCTGATGTTTTTGCCCAGAAATTACGAAGATAGGTCTCAAATAGTTTCTTTACCAGAGGTCATACCTGGTAATAAAGTTTGTATACGTGTCGTTGTCACAGGCAAGTATAAATCAGTAGTTGATAGATATAATTACAGACTAATAGTCAATGGTGTAGATCCAACTTCAGGTAATACAATTTTGATTGTTTTTTACCGAGCAGCAAATTATTATGATGAAAAGATTGAGGTAAACTCTGTCCACACCTTTTTTGGAATTGTGGAGTTAAATACCTATGGACAAACAGATTATAAAATTAATCACCCTGAAATAGTTACAGATGATAATTTTGTTGGTAAAAATCTCCTAACACCAATATATCCAAGTACTGATAAATTAAAACAAGATACTATTAGGAAAGTTGTACAAAATGGTATAGCTATAGTGGAAAAAATGAGTTTACCAAATTTATTGCCTCAAAGTGGTTACCCATTAATTCCATTTCGCAAAAGTGCAGGGTCTGCAATTGAGTATCTAGATATAAATAAACTAGACTTCTTGCAAAGTCTAAAGTTTATTCACACTCCACCGAAAAATGTAAATATTCAGGATATTATTGAGAGACGTAATCCATATCTTATAAGGTTAATAGCTGAAGAAATATTGGCTAAGCAATTAACTCTAATTTCCTCGAAAAATATTTTACAAAGGGAAAAAAGCGTTGTAATCCCTCCACAATTAAATTTAGCACAAAAAGTCATTCAGGATCTACCATATAAGCTTACTAATGCTCAAATGAAAGCCTTTCTCGATGTGGTGAATGATTTGGCAGCAAATAAACCAATGTTACGTTTAATTCAAGGTGATGTTGGATGTGGGAAAACAATGGTTGCAGTTTTAGCCATAGCTCATATAGTTCAGTATGGGTATCAGGTTGCATTAGTTGCGCCAACGGAGATTCTCGCTTCTCAGCTTTTTGAAAATGTCAATAACGCTTTACAGGCTTACGGAGTTAAATCTGTTTTTGTTAGCGGTAAATTAGGAGCTAAGGGAAAAAGAGAGGTTGGAAATTTAATTAAAACGGGTCAAGCTAATGTTATAGTTGGCACACATGCTGTTTTCTCTGAATGGGTTGAGTATAAAAATTTAGCTATGGTTATAATCGACGAACAGCACCGTTTTGGTGTTGAACAGAGATTAGAGATTTCTACTAAGCAAAAGAATTTCAAAATTCACACTCTTATGATGAGCGCTACACCTGCACCTCGAAGTTTAGCTATGACCATTTACGCTAACCTTGATTTATCAATCATAGATGAGCTACCGCCAGGAAGGAGTAAAGTTGAAACTTTTTTAATAAGTAAGAATGAAAAAGTAAAACTATTTGGACGTATTAGAAAAGTAATTCACGAGGAAAGAAGACAAGTTTACTGGGTGTGTGTTCTAATAGAAGAGAATGAAAATTATCAAGCTACGAGTGCATTAGAAACTTTATCTGAACTAAGGTCATTTATGCCAGAGGTTAGAATTGGTTTAATCCACGGTAAATTGAAAGAGCAAGAAAAAGCTGAAATTATGCAAGCCTTTAAAGAGCAAAAACTTGATCTTTTAGTCGCAACAACGGTTATCGAGGTTGGAGTAAATGTGCCAAATGCTTCGATAATGATAATAGAAAATCCTGAAAGACTTGGATTATCACAGATCCATCAGTTAAGAGGGCGTGTAGGTCGTGGCAGTGTAAAATCTTTTTGTGGTCTTTTATATGAACCAAAAATATCTCGTTCGACTAAAGAGAGGTTAGAGATTTTTCAGCGCACCAATGATGGCTTTGTTATTGCTGAAGAAGATATGAAGCTAAGAGGTAATGGTGACATTGTTGGCACAAGGCAGTCTGGAGAGATGCAGTTTCAAATTTCAGATTTAGCTAAAGATAATTTAATTGCCGAAGTGCTAATTCCTTTTGCGCAAACTCTTTATGATCAAGATCCAGAGTTATCTAGACAGATAATGCGACGTTGGAATGCTAATCAAAAAGATTATGTCTTAATTTAAAGTATGGAACAGTTTAGTCGCTTACTAGAAAATATTATAAAAAGTAAATGCGTTGATAGTTTTACCAATGACTTAAATCAAATTCAAAAAACTTTGGAAGAGAAAGAAAATTATCTTCTAGAAGCCAAAGCAGTTGGAGTTGATTACCCTGACAGTATTACAGCCTTAATTGAAGCTAAAGATGGGGAGTTACCTAGAGTCATTGTAAACTGCCAAAAATCTATAGATGACTACTTAATAAGATTTATTAACTTAATTAATAAAGATAATAATGTAGTCTTAACTGGCTATACTTTTTTAGATCTGTCACATGATTTGAATGTAAAAAAAGTTATTCTTTCGGAATTAACTAGAAACCAGACTATACCTTTAGGTTTATGGTTATTTAAACAACAATTTACAGCTTCAGAATTTATATTTCGTAAAAGCGGAGCTAATCAATTTATGAGGATAAGGTACTTTGATATTGATTGCTCTAAATATGTTAACTACTTCGCCACTGTAAGGTTATATCTTGTTGAAGTTTTTAATATAGATACGTTTATAAAGTACATTGAAAAAAAATAAGGACATGTCATTAGACAAGTCCTTATTTTTTTAGCTATAAAATTTGATTACCAACGGTAAGAAGTTGTGAACCAAACAGAGTATTTACCACGGTTGTTATCTTCACCTTTAAGACGGTAAGCACCATAAACGTCTGCTGACCAATCTTTATAAGATACACGTAAACCTAAACCTGTTGATGCGATAAATTTGCTGCTATCACCATCAAAGTTTTTGCTTTGATTGTAAAACTTATCAGTTGCATCTTGGTTATAGTGAACCCAACCACCATCTAGTAAAGCATAAGCTTTAAGATCAAAGTTAGGTAATCTTACTAGAGTAGGAGTGATTAACTCGTTTTGTAAATAGAAACCTGAATCGCCTGAACCGTTTTCATCACGGAAGCCACGAACATCATTAGAGAATAGCTCAGAGCTTACTAAGTGTTTGCTTGAGTATTGACCTTTAAATTTAGATACCCATGTCCAGTTTTGTGGAAGAGCAACTTTAAAGTTTGCAGTTGCAGTCCACCAATCAGAGTATTTCTCAGCAGTTACTAAACGACCACCAGCTACACGTAGTTTGTTGATGTTATCAGTACCTAAGAAACCAGCGTAGTAGAAGTTATATTTAGTTGAGAATTCAATTTCTAAACCACGGAATGGTACGATTTTACCAGCAAAACCAACGTTGATTGGTGATACGTAGTAAATTTGGTTAGTATCACTTAAGCTAAGTGAGTTATAACGGATTGATGACTCACTTTTCAGACGTTTAAATGTATAACCAGCTTGGAATTTGATTTGGTTAGAGTAACCGAAATCAAAGTGAGGTAAGTAGTAAGACCAGTTTAGGATTGCTACATCACCGACACCGTTCACATCATAGAAAATAGTGTTACTATTGTCGTATGGAACGTTATTTTGGTTAGTTGATGAGTGGAATAAAGATACATCTAAACGTTGGTGTGCTGAGTAGAATGGTAATGAGTAGCTACCACCAAATGCATAGTAACGGTCGAAGTTCTTTAAGTTTGTTAATAAAACTAAGTTAAGAACGTCGTCTCTACCAGTTAAGTTTGCATTTAAATAACCAGCCATGAAACGTAAGTACTCTACGCCTTTATCAGTAGATGAGTTATCTAATTGTACATAACGTAAAGTTTTACCACGTGGTGCAACAACGTTTACGTTAGCTACAATTGGCTTACCTGGTTGTAATTCATATTCAACCTGAGTAAGTTTTAATGGGTTTTCGATAGCCATTGTTAATTCACGCTCATCAACCCAAGGGCGACCAGCAACGAATTGTACGCCTTCTTTTAATGAAGGAAGTGAATTACGTACGTTTTCTTGAGAATAACCTGGAGCAGAACCGTAATTAACTTGACCAGCTACGAAGTTAACATTATAAACTACTGTACCGTCAGCAATTCTTTGGTTAGGTAAAGTAACAGTGAAAACACCTTTCGCGTTAGCGTTTAATGTATCTTGTAATTTTGCACGTAACTCGTTTAATTTAGATACAGTTACACCGTTACCTGTGTATTGTTGTAAAAGAACAACTAACTGCGCTCTTACTTCAGGGCTAATGTAAGAATCATCAGTATAACC
The DNA here is from genome assembly GCF_003585885.1 of Psittacicella hinzii. Classification (GTDB taxonomy): domain Bacteria; phylum Pseudomonadota; class Gammaproteobacteria; order Enterobacterales; family Psittacicellaceae; genus Psittacicella. The sequence continues at coordinate 34,239 of NZ_NRHC01000025.1, forward strand.
CGTTAAGTTATAACGCGTAACCGAGAAAGTTGCTTCAGTTGCTTCACTATTAGCGTAAGTAGTTGTAGCGATAGAACCTACGCCAACTAGAGATAAAGCTAATAAAGCTGAAGTTAATTTATTTTTAAATTTCATACACTTGTTATTTTTTAATAAACAATTAAAAAGAAAACAACAACTTTTTCTTTTAATTTATCAAGTACTATACCCTTTTAGAGTAGGATATACCCAATAACAACTAACCTATTCAATTTTTTAAGTTATTTCAAAAACTCAAGAATATTTATCTTGAGGTTAAAAAAAGCATTCAATAAATAATTATATACTAAACTTAGTCTGAAATTCTAAAAAAGATAGCATTTTTTAGTGGAAAAATAGCTTGATTTCTAAAAATTGATATGATTTAGTTGAAAATTTACTTTTACAATCAGTTTTATAGTAAAAAAGTAAAAATCTATGCATGCTTCCGTACCTTTTTCAGTAATTCAATAGCATTTATTAATGTGTTTTAAAATGTAAAAAAGATAAAAATATTGAGAAAAGTACATTTAACTTTTTTTAATTTAGCTCTTTAGATAATGTAAGATCTCAAGAAAAAACTATAGGTATGTTATATAATATTAGTAGGTTTTTCTATTGGGAAATATTGGGAATTTAATTTATTTGTAAAGTTTAGTATTCAAAAACTTTGTTTATTAGTAAAAAAATGTTAACGAATACTACTTATAAAAAATTAATTTCTTTATTAGACTCTTTATAACGATTATCAATTATTGAATTATGTAGAGCAAATTGCTACCAATAAGTAAATGATGGGTAGCAAAGTACTTTATGTTAATTTAATTAGAATATTAAGCTAACAAAATTGTAAAAGGACATAAAATGTCAAACATCAATACTAATGATATCGATCCTATTGAAACACAAGAATGGCTTGATTCTTTAAATTCTGTATTAACTAACGAAGGTAAAGAAAGAGCTAAATTTATTATCGATAGTTTACTTGCTCATGCTGGTTCAAAAAATATTGAACTTCCTTCAGCTTTAAATACCCCTTACGTAAATACAATCTCTGAAGATCAAGAAGTTGAATATCCTGGTGACATCGCACTTGAGAAAAAAATCCAAGCTGCAATCCGTTGGAACGCTATTATGATGGTTCAACATGCGCAGAAGAAAGATCTTGACTTAGGTGGTCACTTAGCTTCTTACCAATCAGTTTCAGATATGTGGGAAGTTGGTTTTAACCACTTCTTCCGTGCTGCTACAGATGTAGATGGTGGTGATTTAGTATACTTCCAAGGTCACTCTTCACCAGGTGTTTATGCTCGTGCGTATGTAGAAGGTCGTTTAACAGAAGAACAAGCAGGTAATTTACGTCAAGAAGCTTTTGTTGATGGTTTATCTTCTTATCCACACCCACACTTAATGCCTACATTCTGGCAGTTCCCTACAGTATCAATGGGGTTAGGTAGCTTAACAGCTATTTACCAAGCTCGTTACTTAAAATACTTACACAGCCGTGGTTTAAAAGATACTTCTAACCAAACTGTTTGGGCATTCTTAGGTGATGGTGAGTGTGATGAAGTAGAATCAAAAGGTGGTATTTCAATCGCTGGTCGTGAAGGTTTAGATAACTTAGTATTTGTTGTTAACTGTAACTTACAACGACTAGATGGTCCAGTTTTTGGTAACGGTAAAATCGTTAATGAGTTAGAAGGTATCTTTGCTGGTGCTAAATGGAAAGTTATTAAACTTCTATGGGGCTCTTCATGGCAAAAACTTTTAGATAGAGATACATCTGGTAAACTATTAACTTTATTAAGTGAAACAGTTGATGGTGATTTCCAAAACTTTAACTCAAAAGATGGTGCTTACTACCGTGAACACTTATTCTCTAAATACCCTGAAACTTTAGAGTTAGTTAAAGATTTATCTGATGAAGAGTTAAGTCACTTAGTTACAGGTGGTCATGACTTTAAGAAAATTTACAACGCATTTAAAGTTGCAAAAGAAACTAAAGGTCAACCAGTTGTTATCTTAGCTCAAACAATTAAAGGTATTGGTTTAGGTAAAGCTGCTCAAGGTCTAAACATTGCTCACCAAGTTAAGAAATTAAATGTTGATTCATTAAAAGGTATCCGTGATGAGTACCAATTAAACTTAACTGATGAACAAGTTGAAAAATTAGACTTTGTTAAATTCGCTGAAGGTACAGCAGAGTACAATTACTTACACGGTCAGCGTAAGGCTTTAGGTGGTTACTTACCACAACGTCGTGAAAGATTTGATGTTGAGTTTGAAGTACCATCAATTGAAGATCTAAAATTACAACACCTATTAGAAAAACAAGAACGTCCAATCTCTACAACTTTAGGTTACGTTCGTTACTTAACTGCTCTATTAGAAAACGAGAAAGTTGGTAAACATATCGTTCCAATCGTAGCAGATGAATCTCGTACTTTCGGTATGGAAGGTCTATTCCGTAAAGTAGGTATTTACTCTCCATTTGGTCAAAAATATACTCCACAAGATAAAGCTTCTGTAGCTTTCTATAAAGAAGACACAAATGGTCAGTTACTACAAGAAGGTATTAATGAGTTAGGTGCAACAGCTTCATGGTTAGCTGCAGCAACTTCTTACTCAACAAACAACGTACCAACAATCCCATTCTTTATCTACTACTCAATGTTTGGTTTCCAACGTGTAGCAGATTTATTATGGTTAGCTTGTGACCAAAAAGCTCGTGGTTTCTTAATCGGTGCTACTTCTGGTCGTACAACATTAAACGGTGAGGGCTTACAACACGAAGATGGTCACTCACACATTATTTCAAGCGTAATGCCAAGCGTAAAATCTTACGATCCAGCATACGTATATGAATTAGCAGTAATCCTTGAAGATGGTATCAACCGTATGTATGGTCCAGCTCAAGAAAACGTTTACTACTACATTACAACTTTAAACGAAACTTATGAGCAACCTGCAATGCCTGTAGATGCTAAAGAGGGTATCGTTAAAGGTATTTACAAACTTCAAGAAGTTGAAGCGCAAGGTGAACAAGTAGCTGAAGTTCAATTATTAGGCTCTGGTTCAATTTTACGTCATGTAATTCTTGCTGCTGAAATCTTAGCTAAATATGGTATTAAATCTCACATCCACTCAGTAACATCATTCACTGAGTTAGCTCGTGACGGTCAACGTTGTGAACACAAACACAGATTAAATCCATTTGCAGCTCAAGATATCCCATACGTAACTAGTCACTTACAAAACTTACCAACAGTTGCTGCAACTGACTATGTTCGTGCATTTGCTGAACAAATCCGTGCATTCTTACCAACAGCTAACTATAACACTTTAGGTACAGATGGTTACGGTCGTTCAGATAGCCGTGAAAACTTACGTAGATTCTTTGAAGTAGATGCTCCACACATTGCATTAGCATCTGTTTACGCATTATTACGTCAAAGAACATTAAAACCAGAAACAGCTAAACAAATCATTACTGATTTAGGTATTGATCCAAACAAACCTTACAGTTTAGATTTATAGTATTAGCAATTTTTTAGTTTAACTTCTTCAATGGGAGTTAATTTAACTCCCATTGAGATAAATTTCAATAAATAAGGGTTTTTTTAAATGGCTAAACAAGTTCAAATGCCTGATATTGGTACTGATGAGGTGAATTTAGTTTCATTATCAATTAAGGTTGGTGATGTAATTAAAGCTGATCAAGAAATCGCAACAGTTGAAGGTGATAAAGCTTCTATGGATATCCCTGCTCCAGAAGCTGGTAAAGTTACTGAAGTTTTTGTAAAAGTAGGTGATAAAGTTTCTACAGGTGTTCCTTTCTATGCTGTAGAATCTGCTGAAGCTTCTACAGAAGCTCCAAAAGAAGAACCAGCAGCTCAAGAAGCTGCTCCAGTAGCACCAGCTGCTTCTGCTTCAGCTGTAGAAGTAATCAACTTACCAGATATTGGTAATGATGAAGTTAACGTAGTTGCTATTAAAGTTAAAGTTGGTGACGAAGTTAAAGAAGATCAAGAATTATTAACTGTTGAAGGTGATAAGGCTTCTATGGATGTTCCTTCTCCTAAAGCAGGTAAAGTTGTTGAAATTTTAGTTAAAGAAGGTGATAAAGTTAAGACTGGTGTTCCTGCATTTAAATTTGAAGTTGCAGGCTCTGCTCCAGTTGCAGCTCCAGCACCTAAAGCAGAAGCTTCTGTTGCTCCAGCGGCTCCTGCAACACCAGCTCCAGCTGCAGCTCTAGCTTCAGGCAATGCTGTTAAAGGTTTACCACAAGAGAAAGTAGAAGCTTCAGCAAAATTTGCTCATGCTTCTCCTTTAGTGCGTCGCCACGCTCGTGAGTACGGTGTTAACTTAGATCAAGTTAAAGCAACTGGTCCTAAAGGTAGAGTTTTACCTGAAGACGTAATTGCATACATTAAATCAGCAGTTGAAGCTGTACAAACTGGTAAAGTATCAAGCTCTACATCTGTAGGTGGCTTAAACTTATTACCATGGCCTAAAGTAGACTTCTCTAAATTTGGTGAAGTTGAAGTTAAAGAGATGGGTCGTATTCCTAAGATCTCAGGTCAAAACTTACACCGTAACTGGGTAATGATTCCACACGTAACAGCATTTGATTGGGCTGATATTACGGATTTAGAAGATTTCCGTAAACAACAAAATGCAATTGCTGCTAAACGTAAATTAGATGTGAAAATTACTCCGTTAGTTTTCATTATGAAAGCTGTTGCAAGAGCATTAGCTAAATATCCTAAATTTAACTCAAGCTTATCAGCTGATGCAGCTGAAATGACTTTCAAAAAATACATCAATATCGGTATTGCTGTAGACACTCCAAATGGTTTAGTTGTACCAGTAATTCGTGATGTAGACCAAAAAGGCATTATTGAGTTAAGTCAAGAATTAGCTGAAATCAGTCAAAAAGCACGTGGTGGTAAATTAACTGGTGCAGATATGTCTGGTGGTTGCTTCACAATTTCATCTTTAGGTGGTATCGGTACTTCTGGTTTCACTCCAATCGTAAATGCTCCTGAAGTTGCAATTTTAGGTGTTTCTCGTTCAGAAACTCGTGCTGTATGGAATGGTTCTTCATTTGTTCCTCGCTTAATGTTACCTCTATGCCTATCATTTGACCACCGTGCAATTGATGGTGCTGATGGTGCTCGTTTCATCACTGCTGTAAACGAAGCTTTAAGTGACTTACGCACATTAATTATGTAATTGATAGAGGAAACAATGTCAAACGAAATTTCAACACAAGTAGTAGTTATTGGTGCAGGTCCTGCAGGTTATTCAGCTGCATTCCGTGCTGCTGATTTAGGCAAAAAAGTAGTTTTAGTAGAAAAACATAGCACTTTAGGTGGTGTTTGTCTAAATGTAGGTTGTATTCCTTCTAAAGCTTTACTACACGTATCTAAAGTTATGAATGAAGCTAAAACTTTAGCTTCTCATGGTGTTACGTTTGTTGATCCAAAAATCGACATCAATGGTATTCGTAAATATAAAGAAGGTGTAATCTCTAAATTAACAACAGGTTTAGCTGGTATGGCTAAAGCTCGTAAAGTTGAAGTTGTTAGAGGTTGGGCTCAATTTAAAGATAAGAATACTTTAACTGTAGCGTTACCTGAAGGTGATGAAGCTGTTGTTAAGTTTGAACACGCTATTATTGCAAGTGGTTCAACTCCAGTTACATTACCATTCATTCCACATGAAGATCCACGTGTTTGGGATTCAACAGATGCACTAAAACTAGAAACTGTACCTACCAGATTACTAGTTGTTGGTGGTGGTATTATCGGTATGGAAATGGCAACAGTTTACTCAACTTTAGGTTCTAAAGTTACTGTTGTAGAGCCAGCTCCACACGTAATTCCTCCAGCAGACGCTGAATTAGTAAAAGTACTAACTAACGCATTAAAAGATAAAATTGAATTCCGTGTAAATACAGGTGTTAAAGCTGTTGAAGCTAAAGATGACGCTGTGTATGTAACTATGGAAGGTGAAGTTAATGCTACTGAAGGTTACGATGCTATTTTAGTATCAGTAGGTCGTCGTCCTAATGGTAAAACATTAAACGCTGAAGCTGCTGGTGTTAAGGTTTCTGATCGTGGCTTTATTGAAGTTGACAAACAAATGCGTACAAACGTAGAAAATATTTTTGCGATTGGTGACGTTGTTGGTCAACCTATGTTAGCTCACAAAGGTGTACATGAAGGTCACGTAGCTGCAGAAGTTATCTGTGGTCAAAAACACTATTTCGACCCTCGTGTAATCCCATCTATTGCTTATACTGAACCTGAAATTGCTTGGGTAGGTAAAACAGAGAAAGAGCTTAAAGAAGCTGGCGTTAACTATGAAGCAGCTGTATTCCCATGGGCAGCTTCAGGTCGTGCAATTGCTTCAGATGCAGCTAATGGTTTAACTAAACTATTATTTGACAAAGATACTAACCTAATTTTAGGTGCTGGTATTGTTGGTACAAATGCTGGTGAACTATTAGGTGAAGTTTGCTTAGCTATTGAAATGGGTGCTGATGCTGAAGATGTGGCTTTAACTATCCACGCTCACCCAACACTACATGAATCAATTGGTTTAGCAGCTGAAATCTATACTGGTGCAATCACTGATTTACCAAATAAAAAAGCAGTTAAAAAATAATAAGTTATAAGTGCTTTAAATAAATAATAAATTTTTGTATTCGAACGTTAAAAGCCTACCTGCGCATGCAGGTAGGCTTTTAAAATATTATAAATTTAATTTCTAGATTTTTGGTAGTTGTAAATCATTATAAATACAACAATTAAGTATAGTTTTGCTAAGAAACCACTAATATAGCTAAAGACTAGAGTGTTAATGAATGACATTACACTTGGAATATTTAGTAAGCTTCCAATGGTATCGCTTAGTGCAATAACAGCAATCATTAAAGTTGGCGTTAAAACCAGCATGAAGATCACAAATACAAAGGTATTGAATAAATCTCCACCTCTTTTCATGAAAAGATTTTTTAAATCAATTAGGTAATCAGTGAAAGTATATTGATTGTAAACTACTAGAATAGTGATGCTTAAAGTTAAAACAATACTTACTACTCTGAAAAAGATAAATAGAATTGCTACTACACCCTCTCCTAAATTGAATAGTAATATATTTAATAATGCTTCAAGTAAAAGGAGAATTATACTGAACTGAAAGCATCGCCAAATAGCTAACAAGGTTAACTTAAGCATTGGTTTAGAAAAAATTACAGGTAAAAATCCCTGAATAAGATCTTTAAGTTTAATGTTAGATCTTAAATCTTTCAATTCTAAGATGCTATTTATCTCTGGATTATTTCTTTCAACTACTTCAACAATAGATTTTACTATTAAAGCTATTACTGCAATCAAAAATAGTTCGACAAATGTGCTTACTATTAACCATGAAGCATTTAGGATATTTAAGCGATCGATAATAGCTAAGGCAGAAAGATCATCTGTGCTTGAAGTACTTAAACTAAGCTGTAACGATGGAAATATAGTTTGAATAAAGTTTTCAAAAAAGTAAGTTACAGTAATTCCTAGTAAAAAGATACAAGTTAGAATTCTAAAATTATGGCCAAAGAATCTTAAACCAAAGAAAATAATATTAGGTTTTGGTGACTCTAATTGTGGAATAAACTTATCACTCATAATCTTTTGTATTTATTAAAGAGTTGTATTTATCTTGAAATAGAACTTGCAGGTTAAGCATATAGATACCAGTCATAACAGGCAAGCTTAAGGTGAGAGTTATGAATGCGTAATCATAATCTTTAATAAGAGCAAAAACTCCTAAGCTGTAAATAAATAAAATTAGTGCGCTAATGATGTAGCTAAAAATAATACAAAAGCAATTATAGCCAATAAAAATTAAAAAATTGCGATATGTCTTATTTAAAGACCCATAAACTAATTTATTTATCATAAAACCAGCAATTGGGTAACAAACTACTGCAAATAAGAAAATAAAAATGTTTCTAGTATAAAAAAATAAGTTATAGTTATCACCAAATAAACCAAAAGCATATGGAATATCATCTAACATAACTATACATATACCAATCCATAGTATGAGTAGTGGTTTCCCTAAAAAATAGATTTTTTTTAATGCTTCCCAGATAGCTATATTAAATAGTCTTCCTTTTGATTTTACTTGCATAGGGTCATTGCATAATTGCTCGTATCTGCAAGTCACAAAAATTCCTAAGGTAACAGAAAGTGCAATAATAAAACTAACAGCTATCGATTTGAGGATAAAGTCATTTAAGTACTCAGATATGAAACGTTCGTAGTTCAAAATCGAGCCAATAATTAAAAACAAAGCAGAGAAAGCTGTTATCTGCCAATTCTTAACCATTCTCATTAGACTAGATAGTCCTGAAAAAAGTAATATCTGAGCTGTATTATTTTCAACGTTTTTCATATTACTTATTCTCAACTATATAATTATAAACTTCATCTTTATCTAGTGAGAAGCTTGAAGAGACTATTTTTGTTACTTTCTTAGGAGGAAGTTCTTGCATTAGTTCTTTAATTAAACTCTTAACTTCTTCGGTTAAGTTAATACTTTTTGTTGAACGATTACCCTCAATAATTAGCACAAATTCACCTTTTTGGTGATTATTATTTGCACGTAAGTACTCTAAAATCTTAGCGGAATCATCAGTAACAATAGTTTCAAATTGTTTAGTCAATTCACGAGCCAAACATAATCGTCTTTGCTCTCCAAGTATCTCAATTAAGTCACAAACACTTTCCTCGATACGATGAGTAGACTCGTAAAATATTGCTGTTGAAGTTAAAGATTTTATCTCTGCAAATTTGTCTTTTCTCTGTTTACTTTTAGCTGGTAGAAACCCATAAAAGGTGAAAGAATCGGAAGGTAATCCTGAAGCAGAAAGAGCTGAAATAAATGCACAACATCCAGGTACAGGGCTAACTCGAATATTATTTTCGTGACAAGCTTTAGTTAGAACATAGCCAGGATCTGAAATTAAAGGAGTTCCTGCATCAGAAACGAGAGCAATATTTTTACCTGAAAGTAATTGATTAATAATTTGCTCAGTAACTTCTTTTTCATTATGATCGTGGTAAGCTGACAAAGGTTTGTTAATACCTAAGAGGTTAAATAATGTAGAACTATGTCTTGTGTCTTCACATAGAATAGAATCTACAGTTTTTAATGTTTCAACAGCTCGAGGTGAAAGATCTTGCACATTGCCAATAGGTGTAGCAACTATATAAAGAGTACCATGGTTTTCCATAATTTTCCTATGATAAAAAGAGAAGACAAATGTAGAAACATTTGCCTTCTTTATGCAATTACTTATTGAAATACTCTACATTGTGATGTAAATAGCTATTAGCTTTTTCACGTACAGTGTCAAAAGAAACTTCTTTAACAAGTTTTCCGTTGTAGAAGATTACCTCTAGCATATCTTTATTATCTTGATAAGCTGGATCGTCTTTACGTACTGTTTTAATTTCACCATCAACTTCAACTAGTTTTAATCTACCTTTTTTAGAGGTTTTAGTAATATCAGTCACAGGTTGTTTAAAGGCATCAAACCATGTGCCATCAATTTTAACCGCTGAAGCTTTCATTGCAAAACGGCAAGTATCTCTATTTACTTTTTGTTGTAACTCTGCACCCATACCAAAAGCTAAATTCTCAATTGAGAATTTATTTTCTTCTAATACTTTACAAATTTTTAGGATAGAGTCAGTATTTACTCCATCACCTTGAATCAAGCGAATGTATGGAGGTAATACTTTATAACCTTTACTATTCACTGTGCAACCAAAAATTTGCGTAAGTTGATCGATGGTTTTTAAAACGATAGTTGCAGGATCTCCTGAATCAGGACGAACAACTAAAGTCCCATTAGAGTTTTTAATTTTCTCAACAATATCTGGGCGAGCAATAAATTGAGTTATAGCATGGTCTAGGTCATAAGAGTCTAAGACCATAGAAACGATACCACCATTTAGTAAATTTCTATCGATAATACTTTCATATGCTTCAAACTCACGTTCTCTTCCCCATGAAGTAATGGTAGAGTGCTCAGCTGCTGGAATTGAAAATCCAATCATACCAGCGTCATAATATTTTTGCCCTTCAAGAATTGAAAGAATACTATCGGTGCCTTTAAAGTTTACAAGATGAGCTAGACCACCAATTTCACAAGTTTCTGTTGAAGAAGCACCGCGAGCCCCAAAGTCATGTAATTTGAATTCTAATTGCGCTAGTAATTCTTCTTCAGGAAGATCAGAGGTTTTTCTAAGATAGTGATATAAATTTTGTTTATTTTTAAAACTTAAGGTTGCAACCGTGGTTGGATACCAAACTGCACGTAACAAAGAAGTCTCAATATAACTAGTTAACCAGTAACAATTTGGATCTGTGTTGGTTACTTGTACTAAAGGATTACTAGCAGGAACTAAGGTTCCCTCTGGTACAGCTTCTATTTGTATAGGAAGATATCCATCATAATTTTCTAAGATATATACCCATCCTTCACGATTAAAAGGCAAACCATGAGAAGTTAAAAAATTCTCTGCTTCATTAATTTGTTCTAGAGTAATAGGTTTTGATAGATATTTTTTTAAATATCTTTGTAGACCGAAAAATATTGTATGTGAATATTTTCCACCTCTTGATTCAATATAACTAGATATATTCTCAGTTTTTGGTGGGTACTGTTTAAAGTGCGAAGCCTTATAAGAATCTATATCAAGAATTAAATTGTACATATAGAGATCCTTTTACTCTTTTTTAATTAATAAAATTAACGCAGGCAGTGGAAGAGCTGCCTGCTAATTGTAATAGATTAACGCGCAAAACGTTTAAATACTAAGCTAGCGTTTGTACCACCAAAGCCAAAGCTGTTAGACATAACAACATTAACTGGTTTATTAAGGTTTGAAGTTAAAACTTTAACACCTGCAGGTACATTTTCATCAAGTTGCTCAATATTTGCTGAAGCAACTAAGAAATCATTGTTCATCATTAGTAATGTATAGATAGCTTCATGAGCACCAGCTGCCCCTAAACTGTGTCCAGTTAGAGACTTAGTTGAAGAAACGTATGGACTGTTATCACCAAATACTTCTTTAACAGCTTGTAACTCTTTAATATCACCTGCTGGAGTTGAAGTACCGTGTGCATTAATATATTCAACTGCTTCATCAACATTTAGTAATGCTTGTCTCATGCAACGAGCAGCACCTTCACCAGATGGAGCTACCATGTCATAACCATCAGAAGTTGCACCGTAACCAACAATTTCCGCGTAGATTGGAGCACCACGCTTTAATGCGTGTTCTAGTTCTTCGATAACTAGAATAGCACCACCACCAGAAATAACAAAACCATCACGGTTTTGGTCATAAGCACGTGAAGCTTTTTCAGGAGTATCGTTATATTTGCTTGATAATGCTCCCATGGCGTCAAACATTGATGAAAGTTCCCAAGATAGTTCTTCACCACCACCTGCAAAAACTACATCCTGTTTTCCTAATTGAATTAATTCGTATGCATTACCAATACAGTGAGCTGAAGTAGAGCATGCTGAAGAAATAGAATAGTTTACACCTTTAATTTTAAAGAAAGTAGATAAACAAGCTGAAACCCCAGAGCTCATTGTTTTAGTCACAGCGTAAGGACCAATTGATTTAACACCTCTAGCAGATTGTGAAGCATTAAATGCCTGTACCTGTGCAAGTGGAGATCCACCACCTGAACCAACGATTAAACCCGTTCTTTCGCTTGAAATAACATCTTCGGTTAATTTAGAATCAGCAATAGCTTGTTGCATCGCAACATATGCGTATTGACTTGATTCAGACATAAATCTAAGAGCTTTTCTTTCTATTAAATCACTTGCATTGAAGTTTTTGATATTACCTGCAACACGGCTTCTCATTCCAACTTCAGCAAACTCAGGCATGTATACAAAACCTGATTTACCTTCTTTTAAGCTATTTAAAACTTCATCTTTATTATTTCCAATACTTGAAATAATACCGATACCAGTTACAACCGCTCTTCTCATTATAAAATTTCCCTATAACTTTTTAATAAGTAAATCATCTAACAGGTAAATTATAACATGTTTACCTTAATTTCTCATTGAAGTCCTATAAGTTGCAATCATGCTGATAATAAATTATTATGTTAGGCAGCAGTATTTAGATAATTCTACTCTCACTTCCATAAGTTTATAGATGATAAACCATATATTTAGTAGCTTTTCTATCGAGAAATTGGATAAAGCAAATATCTCAATAGAAGACGATAAACTTTTTAGTACAGAATACCAAGATATCTATTATCAAAATGACTTTCCAATTGAAGAAAGTACTTATACATATCTTTGGAAAAGTAACTTAATACAAACGATTTCTCAAAAAATATTTTCAAATGTTCAAGAAAGTGCTCCAAGTTTTAATGGAGTTTTAAAAAGTCTTGAGATAGGTTTTGGCTCTGGTTTAAATATGCAAGTTACTTTAGCTGGAATTACAGCTTTCCGTAAGTTGCAAGAGCATCTTACAAAGTTAGATAGTGAACATATTTATGCACAAGCCCTTGATATAACCTTAACATCTGAAAGGGTAAAATCCCAAGTAGAGAGAATATTTAGATCACCTAAATTTGAAGTTTTCTACCAACATAATACTAGATTTAGTCAGTTTTTGAAAACAAATTTTAATTATACCAATTCTCTCAAGAGATTAAATAATTACTTTAAGCTAGATATTAAAAGTCTATCTAAATCATTATTTACTGATAAATATATAAATTCTTTTGTAGAAGAGCTAGCCCCTTGGTATGGTGATTTTTTCATAAATAGAATAATAGAAGATATAAATGTTCTAGTAAAAAGTGAGGTTTTTAAAAGCAATTTAGCAGATTTAATTAGTGCGGTAAAACAGAAATTTATTTACCAATATGTGTCCATTGAAAAATACCCAATAGATGTTAATTCTCTTGAGATTCTTCATAAGAAGTTTTTCATTCGCGATTTAAGTGAAGATTGCTTAACTTTTTACTTTTTGAGTTTGTACTCATTATTAAAAGAAGCTCTAACTAGAAATGTCTCTTTTCCAACTATAGAAAAAGATGATCCAGCTCTCAATAGTTATTTAAATTCTCAAGAGTTTAATGATAAATTTCACACAACTCAAACAATTAAAGATATTAAGCAACTGCGACAAAAGATTTTAAGTAACATACAGTCATTAGATTCCTTTTACCTTAACCTATGTCAGTCAGCTTTTGTTATAGAGTTGACCTGCAGTATCTTAGAGGAACTAATTCAAGACTTAGAAGAAGTTAAAGCTGAAATTCTCTGTAAGCTTAATAAAGTAGCTGATAGGTTAATTGATAAATCAGATATATCTGAAAGTTCAAGTTTTGTCATTACCTCGGGACAAGACTTGGTAAATATTTATTATGACAGCGTTGAAAAGGTATTTGCAGAATACGCTCTATCTTTAGGGCAAAGTAGTTTTGATTTAATACTCTTAGACGGCTTTGATCCTGCTAAAAATAGAGATCTATGGAATAGCAATTTATATGCTGGTTTGGGGTTTTTTGCAAAAGATCAAGCTCATTTAACTACTTTTACGGCATCAAATTTAGTTAAACGTGGTTTAACTGCTGTTGGCTTTCAGACCTACAAGGCAAGTGGCTTTAATAAAGGTACTATTATTCAAGCTAAGTTTTCAAGAAAAGAAATGTTGTTAGATTTTTTAAATGATTTCTACACAGCTTGGGATTTTCCAAAAAGGAAAGCTTTAGATAGCCTCGCTTATGATTTTAGCCTAGAGCAAGCTAACAGCTTTTTAGCGGAAAAATTTCCTTATTACAATGGGAAGTTTAAAAATAGTTTTATTGGTCGAGTTAATCAATCATTGGTTAACAAACTATATCAAATTAAAACCAATACTTACTTGCCTGCTAAAGTTTTCCCTTATAGAAAAGTTTCAGATGAAAAAATTAACAGTTTGGTTAATGGTAGGGGTAAATGTGAAGTATTAGGTTCAGGAATATCGGGGATCAGTACTATAAACTATTTAAAAGACTTACAAATTGATTTCATTCTTACTGATAGTTTTAGTAAGAATAAAGGATCAATTAATCCGATTGGCTTAGTTTACCCTCAGTTAGTCGATGACTCTTCTGAATTAAATAATTTGCACATTAGAGCTTTTCTCTACAATAAAGCTGTCTTTGCTGAATTAGGTGATGTTGCTAAACCTAGTGAAATTCTCCTGAAGAAAAAATCAAAGGTCATTCCAAATTACGATTGGCAATTTGTTGATAATTTAAGTAATAAATTTTATAAAATTCAAGGATATAAATTCTACGTAAATCGATTTATTCATCAGTATCAGCAGCTGAATAAACTTATTTTACAATATGATTTACATATGCAAGACAAAGCAAATTATCAAGCTGTGAAAGAAAATATATTAGTGAGGTATTTTTGCACAGGTGCTGGTATTAAAGAAGAGTTACAGTTAGATCAAATAGGTTTTAGTTCTGGGAAAGTAAGTTACATCATTTTGGAGGATTTGCGTAAAGTACTAGAGAAATTCTTTACTGAAGTGGATCTTAAGCAAAGTGTAATTGCTAATTTAACTAAAATAGAATCTTATTGCGGAAAAGGTTACTACACTTTTGGGGAAGTTATCTTGGAAAATGAAATAAGTCCTAGAATGCCAAATAATGATATTAGAAGTAAAAAAGAGGTAGTTTTATTCGGCGCAACTCATCATAATGGAAAATTAGCAACAGAGATTGGCGACAAGATAAGTGACAATTTAGTAAATATACAAAATTTTGTTTCAGATTTAACAGAGGTATTTAATTTAAACTTAGAAGATAGCGCAAAGAAACAATTGGAATCTGAACTCTTAAATAAAATTAATAGTTACCAAGAGGATACTATATTTGGGACAAGAGTTAATATTCGTGATAGATATCCTATTCTTGGGCAAAAATATGATCTTGTTCAGTATAATCAGGTACTAAGCTCATTTAAACACCATAAGTACACAAGTGAATTTAAGCACGAGGAAGTTAAATTTGACATAATTCCTGACAACTTTTACTTAGGTGGTTTAGGTTCTAGAGGTTTAAACTTAGCCCCTTTACTAGCAATAAATTTAATAAATGCTTCTTTAGGTTTAAGTTTATCTCTTCCGGATCATATTGTCGAAAAGAGTAATGCTTATAGAATCCACCTGCCTAATTTATTGAAAGGAAATAAATAACTGTAGTATCCACAACTATATTTAACTGTGAAAAAGTTAAAAGGTTAACATTTTTTAACATAATCTTTTATTTATTAGGTGGATGATTGTTGAGGATTATATTATTGTTTTTTAATGGCTTTCTTTACTAAACTTAATTGTGTAGTTAAGCCGTATAAACTCACGCCGTTATATTTGCTTGTGAATAAAAACCTATTTAAATACTAGGTTATTAATAAATCTACCTTTACTTAATTTATTAATTTTCAAGCAAAAAGCTAAAAGAGTTTTATAAATAAAATAACTGTATAGTTAAAATACCTAATAGCGTGTTATAATACAGTCGGTTTGAATATATTACAGGAGAGAACCACATGTCTGTAAAACAATTAAAAGATTTAGACATTAATAATAAAGTTTTATTTATTCGTGCTGACTTAAATGTACCGGTTAAAGACGGTGTAGTTACTTCAGATGCACGTATTGTTGCTACTCTTCCAACAATCAAATATGCTTTAGACAATAAAGCTAAAGTTTTAATTACTTCACACTTAGGTCGTCCTACTGAAGGCGAATATGATGAAAAATATAGTTTACAACCTGTTGTTGACTATTTAGCAAAAGCTTTACCAGGCGTTAAAGTTCGTTTAGAAAAAGATTATGTTGGTAAAGATAAAGTTGAAGTAGCTGAAAACGAAGTTGTTGTTCTTGAAAACGTACGTTTCAACGTAGGTGAGAAAAAAGACAATGATGAGCTAGGTCAAGCATACGCGAAATTATGTGATGTATTCGTAATGGATGCATTTGGTACAGCTCACCGTGCTCAAGCTTCAACTCACGCAGTTGCAAAATATGCTAAAGAAGCTGTTGCTGGTCCATTACTAAGCGCAGAATTAGAAGCTTTAGGTAAAGCTCTTAAAGATCCTAAACGTCCACTAGTAGCAATCGTTGGTGGTTCTAAAGTATCTACGAAATTAACTGTTTTAGATAACTTATCTAAAGTAGCTGATCAAATTATCGTAGGTGGTGGTATCGCGAATACTTTCTTAAAAGCTGCTGGAAATGAAGTAGGTACTTCATTATGTGAAGATGATTTACTTCCTGAAGCTAAACGTTTAGCAACTCAAGTAAGCATTCCTTTACCAGTAGATGTACGTGTTGGTAAAAAGTTTGATGAAAATGAACCAGCAGTAGAAAAAGATGTTAAAGACATCGCGAGCGATGAAATGATTTTTGATATCGGTGATCGCTCATCTGCTGAATTAGCAGAAATTATTAAAAACGCTGGTACAATCTTATGGAATGGTCCTGTAGGTGTTTTCGAATTTGAAGCATTCCGTAAAGGTACTAAAGATTTAGCTGAAGCAATTGCAGAATCTAACGCATTCTCTGTTGCAGGTGGTGGTGATACTTTAGCTGCTATCGATTTATTTGGCTTAAAAGATAAAATCTCTTACATTTCTACAGGTGGCGGTGCATTCTTAGAATTCGTTGAAGGTAAAGTATTACCTGCAGTTGCTATCTTAGAAGAACGTAATAAATAATCTCATACATTGGAGAAAATTAAAATGACTAAAGTTTTAGACGTTATTAAACCAGGTGTTGTAACTGGTGATGATTTACAAAAATTATTCCAAATCTGTCACGAGCACAACTTTGCATTACCAGCTGTTAACTGTGTTGGTTCTGACTCAGTAAACGCAGTAATGGAAGCAGCGGCAAAATTCCGCTCTCCTGTAATTGTTCAATTCTCTAATGGTGGTGCACAATTTATTGCTGGTAAAGGTTTAGATGCAGACGCATTATACAAATCAGCTTTAGGTTCAATTGTTGGTGCTCAACAAGTTCACTTATTAGCTGAAAAATACGGTGTTCCAGTAGTATTACATACTGACCACTGTGCGAAAAAATTATTACCATGGATTGATCACTTACTAGATGCAGGTGAAGAGTTCTACAAACAACACGGTAAACCACTATTCTCTTCTCACATGATTGACCTTTCTGAAGAAACTTTAGAAGAAAACATTGAGATTTGTAAACAATACCTAGCTCGTATGGATAAACTAGGTATGACTTTAGAAATGGAATTAGGTATCACTGGTGGTGAAGAAGATGGTGTAGATAACTCTGATCGTGATCCTTCAGAATTATATTCTAAACCTGAAGAAATCGACTACGTATACACTGAGTTATCTAAAGTATCTCACCGTTTCACTATTGCTGCTGCATTTGGTAACGTTCACGGTGTTTATAAACCAGGTAACGTTAAATTAACTCCAAAAATCTTATTAAACGGTCAAAAATACGTTCAAGAGAAACACAACACTGTAACAGATAAACCTGTATTCTTCGTATTCCACGGTGGTTCAGGTTCAACTAATGAAGAAATTAAAGAAGCAGTTTCTTACGGTGTTGTTAAAATGAACATCGATACTGATACACAATGGGCTACATGGGCTGGTGTATTAGAGTTCTACAAACAAAACGAAGCTTACTTACAAGGTCAATTAGGTAACCCTACTGGTCCTGATGCACCTAACAAAAAATACTACGATCCACGTAACTGGTTACGTCACGCACAAGCTTCAATGGTAGAGCGTATCGGTGAAGCTATGGATAGCTTAAACTCTAAAAATACATTATAATAATCAAAAAATTGATTATCTTTCTATAAATAGTATTCGAACGAAAAATAGGAGAGCTTTAAACAAAGCTCTCCTATTTTTATTAAGGAAGTAAATGTATAGTAATATCAAACCTATTTTCCCGTTTTC
>NZ_NRHC01000026.1 GCF_003585885.1 Psittacicella hinzii
GAGAGCTTATTTATTATTTAGATTTTTTTACAGGTCTTGACCAGTTAGTTTTTAATATAGTTTCTTTTTTATTAAGAACTAGGGCTTCAACCTCGACATCTTTGGATACCGTAGTACCTGCAGCAACTGTAACCCCATTGGCAATAGTTACAGGAGCAATTAACTGACTATCAGAGCCAATAAAGACATTATCACCGATAATTGTCTGGAATTTATTAGCACCATCGTAATTACAAGTAATTACACCAGCTCCTACGTTTACATTTTCACCAATGACACTGTCACCAAGGTAAGTTAAGTGATTAGCTTTAGATCCCTTACCTAAAGTTACATTTTTGGTTTCTACAAAGTTACCAACTTTAGCTTTGTCTTTAATAATAGAGTTTGGTCGTAAACGTGCATATGGTCCGATAGCACAACTAACTCCAACTTTAGAATTTTCAATAATGCTATATGGTTCTATAGTTGTATTGTCTCCAATTTCAGAATTCGAAATAATGGAACCATGACCAACTTTTACATTATTTCCTAGAATAACTTCACCATTGAATTGACAATTCTTTTCAATATGACAATCTTGACCAAATTCTAGATTGCCATTAAGTGAAATTGAGCTAGGTTCAATTGAATCAAGAATTAGACCTTTTTCTGTATATTCTTTAATCTTAAGTTGGTGATAATAATCATTTAGTTGTGCTAACTGATATTTGGTATTAGCTGATGAAACTTCACGATAATCAGTGGTTACAGAAGTTATAATCTGCCCTTGCTGATAAGCTAAACGAATAATGTCTGTTAGATAATACTCGTTTTGTGCATTGTTATTGTCAACTAAATTAAGTAACTGCTTTAGATTTAAAGAGTTTACTAGCATAATGCCAGGATAAATTTCTTTAACTTGACGTTCAGCTTCAGAAGCATCCTTTTCTTCTACAATAGCCTTAATATTGTTTTGTTCATCTCTAATTACTCTACCATATCCGTAAGGATTGTCTAGTACAGTTGTCATTAAGACAATGTCAGCTCCTGCTTCGTATTTAGAAAATAGCTTTTCAATGGTAGACGATTGAATTAAAGGGTTGTCAGAGAATAATACTAAGGTGGGTAGATCAGCATTAATTAAATCAGCTGCTACTTTTGTAGCATGCGCAGTGCCTAGCTGTTGCTCTTGTAGCGCCCAAATTAAATTATTACGATCTTTAAGATGTTCTTGAATTACATCACCTTTATAGCCGTAAACTATATAGTTATTTACAGGTGATAATTTATCAATTTGATCAAGAACATGCTTAATCATAGATTTTCCTGCAACTTTGTGCATAATTTTAAGAACATCACTTTTCATGCGAGTTCCAGCACCAGCTGCTAGTACTATGCTTAAAAATTTGTTATTTTCTTGTGTCATAGGATGATAAATGTAAACGAACCATTAAGCTTAAATGCCTAATGGTTCGTAGTAGTTAAATTATAATAAGTTTTTTACTTCAGTTACAGCTTGATTAAAATCTACTGCATTGGTAATTTCTGAAGATAGTTCAACATATTTAACATTTAACTCTTTATCTAGAACTACAACTGCACGCGCAGCTAAACCTGCTAAAGGACCTTCAGCTAGTTTAAGACCAAGATCTTCTAATGTTTGAGGGAAACGGAAAGTTGATACAGTTTCAACATTATTTAAACCTTCAGCAGCACAAAAACGTCCAGAAGCAAATGGTAAGTCTGCTGATAAGCATAATACTTTAGTGTTTTCTAGATTATTTAAAATAGCATTAAACTCTCTTACAGACATAGCACACACGCCAGTGTCAACAGAAGGGAAAATATTTAATACAACCACTTGACCAGCATAGTCAGCTAATGATTCATCTTCTAAATCTTTAGTAGTAAACTTTAAAGTAGATAAGTTGTCGCCTACTTTTACTAAGTTCTCACCTGCTAATTTTACAGGATTACCTTGGAAAGTTACAGTTGTCATTTTTGTCCTTATAATATTAGAAACTTACTAGTATTATTATACTTTAATTTTTGAAAATTTCTATAAGCAAATAAAAAAGCTTGCAAATAAATGCAAGCTTTTTTTAAAGTTAATAAAAAATTAACGTTTAGAGTATTGTACACTTTTACGTGCTTTAGTTTTACCAACTTTCTTACGTTCAACTTTACGAGCATCACGAGTAACGAAACCAGCAGAACGTAAATCTTTACGGAACTCTGAATCGTACTCCATTAAAGCACGAGTTAAACCTAAACGAACAGCACCAGCTTGACCTGAAATACCGCCACCTTTAACTGTTACGTATAAGTCAAATTTATCTGATAAGTTTAAAAGTTCTAAAGGTTGTTTAACTACCATTACTGATGTTTCACGACCGAAGTACGCTTCTACATCACGGTTGTTAACAGTAATTTTACCAGTACCAGCTCTTAAGAAAACACGAGCTGAAGAACTTTTACGACGACCTGTACCGTAGTATTGTTTTTCTGACATCTAATCTATTCCTCTATTAAAGTTCAACTGCTTTTGGATTTTGAGCAACGTGTGCGTGTTCAGCTCCAGCGTAAACTTTTAGTTTGCGGAACATTTGACGACCAAGTGGACCTTTCGGTAACATACCTTTAACAGCGATTTCGATTGCTGCTAATGGGTTACGTACTTGAAGCTCTGCAAAAGTAGCTTGTTTAATACCGCCTGGGAAACCAGAGTGGTGGTAATAGATTTTATCGTCAGTTTTGTTACCAGTTACTTTAATTTTAGAAGCATTGATAACAACGATATAGTCACCTGTATCAACGTGTGGAGTGTATTCAGGTTTATGTTTACCACGTAAACGTGATGCGATTTCTGTAGCTAGACGACCTAAAGTTTTACCTTCAGCATCAACTAATAGCCATTCGCGTTTAACTTCTTGTGGCTTTGCAACAAAAGTTTTCATGTAATTAATTTCCAAATTAAAATTTAACCTTGATTAGTAAATAAATAGAACTTAACCATAATCAACTACGACCATTAGAAAAATTCCTGATTAAAAACTAATCTGATTAGGAAAATATCCTAATCCGCCATTGGTGGGAAAACCAGATGCAATAAGGTTACAAAGGATTATAACAAAAAAATCTATACTTTGCAGAATTAAAATAGCATTCTGCATAAAAATTGGATCCATGTATAACATGAATCCTAAAATACTGTGTAATTATATAATAACTTAAATTAATTTTCAAGTTAATCTACTAATTTTATCTCTTGTTTTACAGTAAAGAATTGAGAGATTTCTTTAATATCATCTTCAGTTAATGTACCTGAAAGAATTTTTTGTTGCACTACTGCAGTAATATAATCAAATTTAGCATTTGTTAAATTTTGCTCAACAGTATAAAGTTGGTTAACGCTATTGATTAAAGTAGTTATTGAAGCAGTACCAGCTCTATAAGCAGCTTGAGTAGAGTTATAAGCTTTTCTTGCAGAAGCTAAAGAATCTCTATAAGTTCTGATGATGTCTTCATCGTAACTGATAGTTTTTAAGTTAGTGGTGAAATTATTTTTAGTTTCTAAATACGTTTGATCATAGCTATATGCTGATTGAGTATATAGAGATTTATAGTATTTACTATTATTGTAAATTTGACCACCTTGGAAAATAGGTACTGTTAAGGTAATACCAACTTGAAGTCTATCTAAGCGGTGTGCAGCTCCCCAATTTCTTTCACCATATTGTACGGTATTAGAACTACTATTACCTAATGAAGCAGATAATGATAATGTAGGAAGATATGCTGCTACAGCAACTTTGTGATTAAGACGAGCTAATTCTTTAGTCATTGCTAAAGATTTTAGTGTTAGGTTGTTATTGATGTCATTAACGTCTTTTGAGTAATTTAATCTCGGTGTATTATCACCTAAAGTATAAAACTCATCTAATGAAGTCTCTTGACCAACAACTAAACTAAAATTAGATAATGCTGTTTCTAAACTAGCTTTGCTTTGAATATATGTAGCTCTTGCAGAGTTCAGGTTTGAGCTAGCAGTATCTAAATCAGCTGCAGAAACTAAACCAGCATTAAAACGAGTTGAAGTTGACTTATAAACTTGCTCGTAATATTTAACGTTATTTTCAGAAATGATCAGATTAGCATTTGCAGTTAAAACAGCAACATAACGAGTAATAACTCGATTAATTAAGTCTTGTTTAGCTGTAATATATGTGATCTCAGCTTGTCGTTTTGTTTTACTTGCCACATCTAATGAATAGAATGCTGACATGCTAAAAATATTTTGACTTAAAGAGATACTTACAGTTGAAAGATAACTTTGTAAGTTTCTATCAGCAGAAAGATTTCTGTTTAGAGACCAATTGTAGTTAAAACCTACAGTTGGAAGAACATTTGCATAGTTAGTATTTGCATTGGCAATAGAGCCTTCAAGAACAGCTTTTGCGCTCTGATATGTAATATCGTTTGTTAATGCTAAGTTGTAAGATTCTTCAAGGGTTAGTGAAGAAGCATTAGTGGCAAATAACAAGGCAAGAGAGCTTGCTAAAGTTGCTAATCTAAATTTTTTCATTTATTTTTTTACCTTCCATGTATATCCATTTAAACCGTCTTCGACCACAACATTTAAGCGGTTTAATTCATCACGAACAGCATCTGCTGTTGACCAATCTTTTTCTTCTCTTGCTTTAGCACGTTTGGCAATTAATTCTTCAATATAAGAAGGATCTACTTCTAAATCGTCTGTATTTTTAAAGAATTGTTCTGTTGTTTTGTAGAAAATACCAAATACATTACCTAAAGCTCTTAAAGTATTTGCTAGATTAATTTGTTTTGATTGGTCTTTTTCTATGTTTATAGCTGTTACTAATTCAAAAAGTACAGCTATAGCTTCTGGAGCATTGAAATCATCATTCATTGCTTCAACAAACTTATCAACATAAAGATCGCACTTAAACTCCTCTTTTAGAGTTTTTGCAGTGTAAGATTTCTCAAGGACTTTATCGCTATTATTTTTTAAAGCAGTATAAAGTCTCTCAAGAGACTTAGTTGCTATCTCAATATTTTCAGTAGTATAGTTTAAATCTGAGCGGTATTGTGCACTAGCTAAGAAAAATCTAACTGCTTCAGTATCGTATTTTTCTAATAAAGTTCTTGCTGTAAAGAAGTTGTTTAATGATTTTGACATTTTCTCTTTGTCAATCATTACCATTCCACTGTGTAGCCAGTAATTAGCAAATTTATCTTCTGTTGCACAGCAAGATTGTGCTCTTTCATTTTCATGATGAGGGAACATTAAGTCGTTGCCACCGCCATGAATATCAAAGTTAGACCCTAAGAACTTATTATTCATTGCAGAGCATTCAATATGCCAACCAGGTCTACCTTTGCCCCAAGGTGAATCCCACATTGGCTCACCTGGTTTAGCTTGTTTCCAAAGAACAAAGTCTAAACTTGATAACTTGTTTTGTGAGATCTCTGTACGTGTACCTGTCTGCAATTGTTCAAGAACTTGGCGAGATAGTTGGCCATAATCTGCGTATTTGTCTACACGGAATAAAAGATCACCATCTGAATTTTGATAAGTGTAGCCTTTATCTTGAAGTTCTAAACAAATATTGATGATTTCTGGAATTACTTGACTTGCACGAGGTTCAACATCAGGTCTTAGTACGTTAAGGGTGTCTAAATCCTTGTGCATTTCTGCAATCATACGCTCAGTTAAATTTTCAAAAGTTTCCTTGTTTTCATTTGCGCGTTTAATGATCTTATCATCAATATCGGTAATATTACGCACAAATGTAACATCATAACCAGCAAAGCGCAGATAGCGGTTAATTACGTCAAAAGATACAAAAGTACGAGCATTACCTGTGTGAATTAAATCATAAACAGTTGCTCCACATACATACATTCCAATTTTCCCAGGAATGATAGGTTTAAAAACTTCTTTACTGCGTGAAAAACTATTAAATACTTTTAATTCTGACATAATTGAAAAAATGCTAGCAAATCTAATTGCTTTCGTTAATTATAATTAAAAACTTGTATTTTTAAAGCTCCAAAGTATTGAAAAAAGGTCATTCATCTTGGAGTATTTTAAGAGAACTCGGTATTATTGAGTATTCAATCAATTATTATACTTAAAAAGTCAATTTTTTCATAATTTTCTCTTGCGAAAAAATATTCTTTTACCGCTATCTTCATGTAAAAAGATAGAAGTAAAAATGCAATTCTTGAGCTTTAACTTTTATAGATAACGAGAAAGAATGGTATAATAGAACAAAAAATTTTTACAAGGATAATTTTATGACAGAAAACCCAAGAGTTTTATTAAAAACTAATTTTGGTGATTTAGAAGTTGAGCTATTTGAAGAATTAGCTCCAATTACAGTGGCAAATTTTTTACGCTATGTTGACGAAGGCTTCTATGATAACGTTCTATTCCACCGTCTAGTTAAAAACTTTGTAATCCAAGGTGGTGGCTATGATTTAGATTTTAATCACAAAGATGGTTTTGCTCCTATTGTGAATGAATCAACTAATGGCTTATCAAACGTTCCATATACTTTATCAATGGCTAGAACAAGTGCACCAAATTCAGCAACTTCACAATTCTTTATTAACTTAGTAGATAACTCTGCTCATTTAGATGCTAAGGTTACTGAGTCTGGAGAAGTGCAATCTTGGGGCTATGCTGTTTTTGGTAGATTAACAAGTGGCTTTAAAGAATTAGAAGCTATCGCAGGGAAAAAAGTAAGAGAAATGGATATCCCTGTTGAGAATCTATTTATTGAAAGCGCGAAAAGAATTAACTAAAAATTATAGGGAGAGCCTTAGTAAATTGTACTAAGGCTCTAGTATTATTTAACTATGTCGCATCAGAAAAAAAGACATCTTTCATTAAAGCAACAACAAAACATTAATAAGCATAGACAGAAGCTTATAGCAAGAAGATCGAATCAACGTCTTTCGGATATGAAGCATCTTGAGGAAGAGCTACTGTCTCAGCAAGGTGACCAGTTAGAGACCTATAAGGGCATAGTTATTAGTCGTTATGGTAAGTCAGCTGATGTAATGCTTTTAGATGAAGGTAAATTCACTCAAGAGCATAAGCGTTGCTTTATGAAAGCATCATTAGATGATTTAGTTGTAGGTGACTATGTTTACTTTCATGATATAAATGATGAGCAAAGTTTCATAGTTGAGAAAGAAGATAGAAGTAACCTGATCACGCGCTACTACTTTAATAAGGCGCGTAACATAGTTGCAAATGTTAGCACTATGATTATTACTTCTTCTATAAACCCAACTCTAAATACTGAAATTATAGATAGATATCTAATAGTTGCTGAAAATAATGGAGTTAGACCATTAATTCTAATCAATAAAGTAGATTTACTTGAAACTGAAGAGGATAAACAAATAGTAGAAGATATTATCCAGTATTACAATAATTTAGGATATAAAACCTTAGCAGTTTCGGTAAAAGATAAGTTAAATATTGATTTAATCAGAGAGCAATTAGATCGAGGTTTACATATTTTAGTAGGACAAACAGGGGTAGGGAAATCATCATTAATTAATGCCATTTTTAATCAAGAACTAATGACGGTTGGCGAAATTAATTATGATACTAAATTAGGTAAGCATACAACTACAACATCTCGATTATTTAAACTAAATGATTATAGTGCTTTAATAGACAGCCCTGGAATTAGAGAATTTAGTTTAGATAACTATAATGAAACTCAATTATTAAGAGGTTACAAAGAGCTACACGATAGTGAATACACTTGTCGCTTTTCAGATTGTAACCACAATAACAACTTAGGTTGTGGGATCATAAAATTAAAAGAAGATAATAAAATTTCTGAATTTCGCTATCAAAACCTAAGAAATCTTTTACAACAGCTAAAAGAAAGCTAAAAAGTTTTAAAAATAAACGTTATAAATAGTATAATGTTAGCGAAGTTTTGCTATTTTACGTATTAAACCTTAATTTACTCTAAATAATAATTAATAGATGTAATAGTCTACTTTATTGTGACTTTGTGTTTAATACAACAATTTTCCTAAAATTTAAGCATTTAGCTTAAGTATTCATTTAACCTTTTTAAAAACGGGATTTAATATGACTGTTAGCAAAGATTTAATCATCACTGCACCACATGGTATTCACATGCGTCCAGCAACAGCGTTTGCTAAAGCAGCAAAAGAATTCGAATCAAAAGTTACTATTACTGCAGCAGGTGAAACTGTAAGTGCAAAAAGCCCTGTTAAAATTATTAGTTTAAATTTAGCTAAAGATACTGCTATTACTTTAACATGTGATGGTGCTGATGAAGAAAAAGCATTAGAAACTTTATCAGCTTTAATTAACACTTTAGAGTAATTCAATAATTTTTAGGAGTTTATACTACCATGATTAAAGGTATTCTTGCTTCACCTGGTGTAGCATATGCTAAAGCTTTAGTTTTAAAAGAAGAAGAAATTGTAATTAATTCAGCTAATATCTCTGAAGATCAAGTAGAAGCTGAAAAACAAAGATTCTTCGAAGCTAGAGGTAAAGCGGTTGAGCAAATTCAACGCATTAAAGAAAGAGCTGAAGCTACTTTAGGTAAAGAAAAAGCAGAAATCTTCGAAGGTCATTTAATGATTTTAGAAGATGAGGAAATTGAAGAAGAAGTATTATCTTTAATTGAAGATGATCTTATTACTGCAGACAATGCTGCTAATCAAGTTTTAAATCAACATATTGAAATCTTTTCAAAATTAGAAGATGAATATATGCGTGAACGTGCTGCCGATATTAAAGATATTGGTAAACGTTTATTAAAAAATATTCTTGGTTTAAATATTATTGATCTAACAGCGATCTCAGAAGAAGTTGTAGTTGTAGCTTATGACTTAACACCTTCTGAAACTGCACAATTACCTTTAGATAAAGTTAAAGGTTTTATTACCGATATCGGTGGTAGAACAAGTCACTCTTCAATTATGGCTCGTTCTTTAGAGATCCCTGCAATCGTTGGTACTAATAATATTACTTCTTTAGTAAAACAAGGCGATTTAATCATTCTTGACGCTGTAAATAATGCTGTATATGTTAACCCTGATGAAGATCAAGTTAAAAACTTTAAAGCATTAGAAGAAGATTTAATTCGTAAAAAAGAAGAATTAGCTCAATTAAAAGACTTACCAGCAGTAACTTTAGATGGTGTTAAATTTGATGTTGCTGCTAACATTGGTACTTTAAGAGACTGTGATCCTGCATTAAATAATGGTGCAGAAGCTATCGGTTTATACCGTACAGAGTTCTTATTCATGGATAGAGATGTATTCCCTAATGAAGAAGAACAATATGAAGCATACCGTGATGTAGTTAAGAAAATGGATGGTCGTTTAGTGATTATCCGTACTATGGACATCGGTGGTGATAAAGATCTTCCATATATGGAATTACCTAAAGAATTAAATCCATTCTTAGGTTACCGTGCTGTACGTATTGGTTTAGATCGTAGAGACATCTTTAAACAACAATTACGCGCAATCTTACGTGCTTCACAACACGGTAAAGTTGGTGTAATGTTCCCTATGATCATTAAAGTATCTGAGCTTCGTGAAATTAACAAAATCATTGAAGAGTGTAAAGCTGAATTAGTAGAACGCGGTATTGAAAATAAATTCAACCTACAAGTTGGTGTGATGGTTGAAACACCTGCTTCTGCAATTATTGCTGACTTATTAGCTAGAGAAGTTGATTTCTTCTCTATCGGTACTAATGACTTAACGCAATATACGTTAGCAGTTGACCGTGGTAATGAACTTATCTCAGATTTATACGACCCATTCAGTCCTTCTGTTTTACGTTTAATCCAAAATACAATCAATGCTTCACACATTGAACGTAAATGGACTGGTATGTGTGGTGAATTAGCAGGCGATGAGCTGGCTACTCCATTACTAGTAGGTATGGGCTTAGATGAGTTCTCTATGAGTGCTATCTCTATTCCAAAAGTTAAAAGTATCATTCGTCAATTAAGATACAGCGAATGTAAGACTTTAGTGGCTCAATGTTTAACTATGACTTCTTCTCGTGCTATTAAAAAACGAGTACAGGATTTCTTAGCTAACAGAGGCATTATTTAATAGGACTTAGTTTATGGGTTTATTAAAAGCTATCTTTGATTTTTTCAATAAACCAAATGAAACAACGGTCACTGTTTATGCACCTTTGAGCGGTGAGGTTCTAGCTATAGAAGATGTTTCAGATATTGTTTTCTCGGATTTAATTTTGGGAGATGGTATCGCTATAAAACCTGATTTAGAGCAAAAATATGTAGTTTCTCCTGTTGATGGGACAGTTGTACAATTGTACCAAACTCAGCATGCAGTTATGCTCTCAACTCCTCCTGGTTTAAACATCTTTATTCACGTTGGTTTTAATACTTTTACTTTAAGAGGACAATGCTTTAATTCATTAGTAGCTCTTGATCAAAAGGTCAAGTTAACTGAAGCATTACTTGAAGTAGATTTTAATTTAATCGCAGCTAAAAATTTAGAAACTGTTACGCCTATAGTTGTAAGCAACTTAAATGATAAGTTTGAAATTGTGGAAAAATTATCTGCGGGTGCACGTGTTGAAGCTGGAATAACACCTATCTATAAAATAAAATTTAAACGATAAAAAAATACCTCTCTTGTTTAAGCAAGAGAGGTATTTTTTTATACAAGTTGAAGAAACTTGAACTTATAAGATTTATCGTCACGAATATCACGTAAGCGATTAGAAAGAATAGTAACTGCTTTATTACGAATTAAAAATAATTCTGAACAATGTACCTCAATATGATTTTCGAGTAATCGTTCATATGGAATTTCAAACTCAACTATATTTTCTTCTTCATATTCTTCAATTTCTTCTGGTAATCTGTCTAATTCAAAAAAGTAAAAATCAGCATCTAGATTAAAATGCTTTCTTACTCTTCTGTTTTTATGAATTTGGTATAAAGGGAAATCATCACCTTCAGAAAAGAAATATGGTGGATCGTACACTGGGTTAAATTCCAATAAATTAGACATGTAAGTAATTTCAGTATCCTTTGCTGTCCCTATCTCATTGTGAGCTTGGGCAGTCAGGCTCAAGAAATTTTTATCATGATCTAATGAATAATCATTTTGATCTAAAACTAAGTTTCTTACTTTTTGTAGTTGGTAATCATACCAATGTGAAACTTCATGCACTAAAGTTTTAGTAAATAATCCCCAACCTTTATATACAAGGTACTGCCAATTCAATGAAAGAATTGTAATCTCTTTTTCATAAGTGTTATTGCGTTTTTGTCTACTGCTCGTTGAATTAGAAGACATAACAATCGAACGATAAGGAATAATTGTAAAAGATCCTGCTTCGTTAGCACAATCAGCATAAGTTACGATAGGATAAACGATTGCGAATTGTTGTAGCTGCGAAATTTTTCTTTTGAAAAAAGATATTAGACGCTTCACGTCATTCTTCGAATTGTCAATAAACTGAATAAATGCTAAATTTTTGTACTCAGCATTTAAATTATTAAACTCCTTATCCTGCGCCAATATTTCTTCGTCAAACGTTAATAAATCATGATGTTTCATAAATGATTTTAAATTTGATAGATCATTATTGAATGATCGAACAAAATCTTCAATGTAAACAAAGTACTTATTAGGATTGCTTAGATCGCGATAGATATGGAAAAAATATTTTTGATAAAAAAGTTCGTTAGTTATTTGTATAGCTTGACGACGTTCCTTTTCACTTGCAAGGTAGGAGTTTTTATCGTAAGAAGAGCCTAGACCACAATAATTTAAATCAAAGATATGATAATAGTCATAATCAATCACTGTTTCAATAAAGTCAGCTAAGTAGTGCTTATTTTCTAGTAACTGATAAAGAGTAGATTTTATTGCAAAATAACGTATGTTAGCATTAATTTCATCCTCAATAAAATACTGATACTTTGTTAAGTAGTATCTAAAGATGTTGATGAGGAGAAAAGCTTGCTCTTCTTCAGTTTTAGGATTTATTCTTTGATTTAAGATTTGATCAAGTATTTTATATTGCGCAGGGTTTAACTTATCAACAATATAATAGTCCTCGATAAAGAACATAAATTCCTGTAGGTTTTTAAAATTTTTATCGAGAAAGATATCGCGATAGTATTCTACTGTTTCACAGTATAGTTTTTCATCTTTAGGCTTAAGCGGATTATTTAGATCATAAGTGAAGTCATTTGTAAGCATTTCATATTGGTTATTGAAATACTTATCAATTAAAGCAATGTCATCACTATAGGCTAATAAGAAAGCTAAATAATTTGCATGATCAAATTTATTTAATAGTTTAGGTGTTTGATAACCAACTGGTTTAAAATTGTTAGTTGTTAAAGTAAAGATATCCCCTTCAACTAAGTGATTGTATAATGCACATTGTTTTATGTAATCTTTTAGCAGATACGTATATACAAGGTTGCTGGGGAGGATACTCTTATATATAAAGTTCATGTATGCTTAGATAATTATAAAGTTAAAAAGTTGTTAGGAATTTGGTTCAGGAAATATTTCTACTAATATGAAGGAACCTATTTGTAATGGATCCTTGAAGTAGAAAAAATACTATATTTCATCATATAACCATAAGCTGATTGTGCGAAATATAAAACCAAATCTGTAAGATTGCGTGGAGTTTTTACTCTATATTTTAGGGGGAAATTAAGTAATGTTAAATATTTACAAAATACTATTTTTCCTTTGAAAGGAGTAGAAGATTAACTCTAACTTCAAAAATTAAAGATTTATATTTATTTTATAAGAACTTGTAAAGGATAATGTAATAAATTATTAAAAAGTGGTCAAATTACCATTTTTTAGTTGAAACTATAAAAATTTGTTAGTATACTTTAGTCGGATATATTTTTAGGATGGTTCCCTAAAATCTCATTTACTTACCAAAATTCACATTTTGGGAGTAACATGTTTTATTTAACGCTAGTAGCCTTTGTTTTAATTCTAGCTATAATTTATCTTGTCTTCAAAAAGACTAATAAACTCGGTTGGACAGTATTATTATCTTTAATTCTAGGTCTAATTTTTGGTTTAGCAATTAAAGGTCTAGATTTAGCAGAGCTATCGCACGTATTAGAGTGGATTGGTATTGTAGGAACTGGTTATGTTCGTTTATTACAAATGATTGTAATGCCACTAGTTTTTATTTCAATCCTCTCAGCTATTACTAAAATCGATCAAGCTAGCAAGCTAGGTAGAATTAGTTTTAGCGTTTTAGCAATTCTTCTTATAACAACAGCTATAGCGGCATTAATCGGTATATTATTAGTGAATCTATTCCATCTAAGTTCAGATGGTTTAGTAGCTGGTAGTAGTGAGTTAGCTGCGCAAAGTCGTGTAGCTGAAAGAGCAACAAGAGTAGAGAACTTAACAGTTCCAGGAATAATTCTTTCATTTATTCCAACTAATCCTTTTGCTGATTTAACAGGAAGTAGATCAACGTCTATTATTGCAGTAGTTATTTTCTCTGCTTTCTTAGGTGTTGCTGCTTTGAGCTTAAAGAAAGAAGAAAAAGATCTTGGTGATAGAATTGCAAGCGGAGTAGAAGCTTTAAATAAATTAATCATGCGTGTTGTCCGTTTTGTAATTAGATTAACTCCTTACGGGGTATTTGCTCTAATTATTAAAATGGCAGCTACAACTGTTAATTTAATGCCGCTATTTAATTTCTTAATAGCTTCATATATAGCTATCTTTTTAATGTTCATTGTACATGGTATTATTTTAGGTTTAAACAAAATAAACCCGTTTAGCTATTACAAAAGAGCATTCCCTGCTTTAGCTTTTGCTTTTACATCCAGATCAAGCGCTGCGTCAATTCCGTTAAATATAGAAACGCAAGTTGAAAAATTAGGCAATAATTCTGTAATTGCGAATTTTTCAGCTACTTTTGGAGCAACTATTGGGCAAAATGGTTGTGCAGGTATTTACCCTGCAATGCTAGCTGCTATGGTAGCTCCTACTTTAGGAATTGATCCTATGTCAATTTCATTTATTGGTTCTGTAGTGTTAATTGCTGCTTTAGCATCTTTTGGTATTGCTGGAGTAGGGGGTGGAGCTACTTTTGCTTCTATTGTTGTACTTTCAACATTAGGTTTCCCTTTAGAATTAGTTGGTTTACTAATCTCTATCGAACCTATTATTGATATGGGTAGAACAGCCTTAAATGTTAACGGCGCAATGACAGCAGGAACTATTAGCAGTAAATGGATTTATAAAACTAATATTCCTAATTAATTAAATTAAAGCTATGACTGCTTAAGTCATAGCTTTTCCTATATTAATTCTCACGTATGATATAATAAAAGAACCTATCTTTAATTTTGTTCTTTTAGATCTTTTACAAAAATTATGACACAATTAACTTTACGCGGTTATTTAAATAACCCTGGTATGAAAGTTGCGATTATCATCGCTGAATTTAACGAATTTATTACTAACTCATTATTAAATGGTGCTTTAGAAACTTTAAAATATTCAGGCAATGTCGCAGAAAGTGATATTACAGTAGTTAGGGTTCCAGGCGCTTATGAGATTCCATTTGTTGCTAAACAATTAGCACAAAAGAAACAATATGACGCAATCATAACTTTAGGGGCAGTTATTCGTGGTGCTACTCCTCACTTTGATTATGTTTGTGGACCTATGTCATCACAAATTATGAGTGTTTCTTTAGAAACAAACACTCCTATCTCTTTTGGTGTTTTAACTACTAATACTATTGAAGAAGCGATTGAACGTTGTGGTACTAAAGCAGGTAACAAAGGTATCGACGCGGCTAATGTAGCATTACAAATGTACAACTTAGCACAACAAATTTCTAAATAGTATTGAGGTATTAATGTCATCATTTGTTAATTCAAAACGTAGAGTAGCTCGTTTAGCTGCTGTACAGAGTCTATACTCTTGGGCTTTAAATCCTCTACCACCTCAAGACGTAGTTTATCAGTTTGTAGCTTTCCATGCTGAAAGCCAATCTGATCTACCAATTGATCTTGACTACTACCGTCAACTATTTTTTCACACAGTGAGCAATATTAAATACGTTGATAGTAAAATTGCACAGTTTTCATCAAGAGACCTTAATAATCTTGATCCAATTGTCCTTGCTATCTTACGTATTGCAACTTGTGAAATTGTTACTAAGATTTCTATCGCTCCTGTAGCTATCAATGAAGCGGTTGAAATTGCAAAAGCGATTGCAGGAACAGGTTCTTATGCTTTTGTTAACTCAATTCTAGATAAGGTTAAACTTGCTGAAGATGATGCTAGCAAGAGTGAAAATTTTGAGCCTAATGATGATAACGATGTAAATATTTAAAAATACTATGTCTTATTTTATAATTGGCTCAAACTATGAACTAGCAGATACTAGTTTTAGTTCAAAAGTGGCTTTTTCTAATGAAAAGATGACACAACTACATCATGAGCTACTTGCTTATGGTTTAGCCGATTGTGCCCTAATCATTTCAACTTGCAATCGTTCCGAAGTTTTAGTTTATAAAAAAGAAACTAATAATCTTGATGAATGGACAGATGCCATTACTAAGCTAGTATTAGCTATTCATCAGCTTGATACAAGTTATTTAGATAAATTCTACCTAAAGGCAGAACTTGACGCCATTTCACATTTATTTAGAGTAGCTTGTGGTTTGGATAGTCTAGTGTTAGGTGAACCACAGATTACTGGGCAAATAAAAGATGCTATGGCTTTTACTGAACAGTTTTACCAAGTAGGTAAAATTCGTATACCATCAGAATTTTACAAGTTAATAGATGAAACTTTTGCTTGTGCTAAAGAAGTGAGAACTAAAACTTCTATTGGTAAATATGCTGTATCTATAGCATATATGGCTTGTAAAATTGCACGTAATGAGCTACCTAGCTCTACACAAAAGAATAAAATTCTTTTAGTAGGTGCTTCACAAACTAACCTACTTTTAGCTAGACATTTAGTTAGAAATGGTTTAACTAATATAGTAGTCATAAACCGTAGTTTAGAGAACGCTAAAAAATTTACAGAATCATTGGGAGTTGGAGAATACTATGGGCTTGAAAGTTTAACTCAGGCTTTAGAGGATGTTTCTCTAGTTTTTAGTTCAACTAGTTCTAATAACTTTATCCTTGATTATGATTTAGTAGAAAATTCTCAGGCTAAGAAAGGCTATCAAACTACTCTATTCTTCGATCTAGCAATACCTAATGATATCAATCCTACGATCACTGAAATAGCTGGAGTTAAGTTATATAATCGCGATAATCTACAATTAATGGTAGAGGGAAATAAAAATAAAAGATCCTTAGCGGTATATGACTCATTGCCAATTATTAATAAGTATCTTCGTCGCTACTTGGAGCAAAATAGGATTCTCCAAGGGAATGATATCATTGTAAAATATCGTGAATCTATACACAACCATCGTCAGCAACTACTTAACGAAGCTAAACACGCAATAAGTAGAGGTGAGGATATTGATCAAGTATTAGAAAACTTGACGACATCGTTAACTAATAAGGTTTTACATACGCCAACTTTAATCTTATCCTCATTTATTCGACATGGACAAACCTGTGAGTTAAGTTCAATTCAAGATTTCATTGATAGAAGTGATAGAGAATCATTTGGTGAAATAATTGAAGAAACTTTAAATAAAGAAGTATTTAAAAATACTTGTTGTAAAGGTGATCAGTTTAAAGGTAGTTGTATTAAAAATACTACCTTAATAAAACAATCACATTTAAAAAGCATACTGCAATCAGACACTCAAACGAAAAAAGATATTTCTAAATATCCATTCCATTCTCAAGCAACAGAAGATAAAGATCTTAAAGGATTAGTTGTTCCTATGGATTTTGATAACTCTGTAAATCAAGAATTTAACATGCTTGTTAAGTTTTGCAATGAGAATAACTATGATAATGCAGTAGGTATTGTAGAATTTAAAAATAAAAAATAGCTGCATCTGTATGCAGCTATTTCATTAATAAATATATGAATTTCAAAAAGTTATTAAGTCTTTCAACTTTACCACTATTTTTAAGTGGTTTAGTTATAGGTGTTGCACAAGCAAATCCTATTTTAAATTATTCTGAGCTTAAATTATCAAATAGCTACCCTATTAAAACATCAAACAGCATACTTTACGAAAACACTTTAAACTTTGTAAATAATCAAAAAGCATTAAATGCAGAAACAAAGGCTGAATTAGATGGAAGATTATCCGCATTAGAAAACTATGTTCTCTACCCTATCCTATTAGCCGAAGTAATTAAAAAATTCCCTTTTGATTATCCTTTAAATAAGTATTTAGATTTATACTTAACGTATTTTCCAAGTAGCAATTTTACTATCTCATTAGTTGGCAGTGTGTTTTATACTGAAAGTAATAATGGCGATTATTACTCTATTCTAAGTCAGTATCAACAACTAGGGGAAAATTATCCGTATAACTTAGTAGCTAATTGTGCATTACTTGACGCTCAAATTAACAGTAATGTTTCTTATAATAAAACTAAATTAAAAGACACCATTAGCCAGGCACTTGAATATAGATATATCAACTCTTGTAAATCTTTATTTAATACCTACGCAAGTTATAACCTTGTAGATACTGAAGATCAACTAGTTGTAAAACAATTTATTGTTAATAATTCTTCTGGAAACAATATTAAACTACTTGACCAAGTTTCTTCACTAATAAATACTGATGATAGTAACATTGCTCTATATGACTATGTCAAGGTTGTTAACGATACTCCAGCAGTAATTTTAGAAAATCGTTATAAAGATAACAAGTATTACCGCGAAGTGGATCAAAAGAATCTTCGTAATTTAGCTAAAATGTTTGGCTTCCAAGATGACAATAGCTACTTAGACTATATTTCATATATAAACTCTTCAAACATGCAAGAGGAGTTAAAAGAGCAAGCTATAGTTGAATATGCGGATTTATACTACTATAAAATTTCTGCTTCTACCTTAAATAACTTTATCGCTAAGTATCACAATGATCGCATTCTTGAGCTAAATATTCGTAGAGCAATTTTAAATAAACAAGATTACCTTGCTTATATAAACCTTTTATCAGAGGAAAAGCAAAATTCTGCTGAATGGTTATACTGGAAAGCCAAAGCGTTAGAAAGTAGTAATCCTAGACAAGCAAAAGCTCTCTTTGACAAAGTGCTAAATACACAAGGTTTTTATGGAATGTTAGCAGCTAAAACCTTAAATAAGCCTTACAAAATAATTAATAGTCTGGTTTATAAACTGGACAAAGCTCCAGATCTATCCCATGAATTACCATGGTATTATACAGCTATAAAAGAAGCAGATAGCTTAAATAATTCGTCATTAGCTTTATTATTATGGCGTAATCTTGAGACTGATAAAGATTACACTGGTTTAATTAACTGGTCTTATGAGAATAATCTTTATTATTTAGGAGTAAATAGTTCAATCCGTCAGGGATTAAGAGATAATTTAGTAGCTCGCTTCCCAGATGCTTTTAGTAGCGCTTTTGCTTCTAAAACTAAAAATCTAAGTGTAACCAAAACGTTTGCACAAGCAATTGCTAGACAAGAGTCAGCTTGGAACTATAATGCTGTTTCAAGTGCTAAAGCTTATGGATTAATGCAGTTTATTAATGCTACAGCAAAGAAAACTGCTTCTAATATGGGCTTAACTTACACAAGCTACAAAAATCTTTTTGACCCGCAATACTCTATTTCTTTAGGTACATATCACCTTTCAGAATTGCTAGATAGTAATGATAATAATCGTGCTCTAGCAGCTATAGGATATAATGCAGGTCCTCGTCGTATTTCTCAATGGTTAAATAATGCAAATGGGCGTTTAAACTTTGATGAATTTGTAGCAACTATCCCATTTACTGAGACTAGAAATTACGTTATGAATACTATTGCCTTTGATTACTACAATCAAATTATTCAAGGAAATAGATCTCCAGTAACAATCTATGATCATGAGTGGAATAGAAAATACTAAGAAATAATTGTGAATATAGCTCTAGTAATCTAGAGCTATAAATCTACTTAAAACTGCGAATATGAAAAAGCAAATAAGTTCATTTATGGAATTTGCTGGATTAATAGTTTTCTTTTTAATCTACAAATTTGCTCCCCAAGAATATGCTCTTAGAGCAGCTTCTATATTTTTATTAATTTTTTCAATAATACAAATTCTTTACTTCAAGTTACTTAAACTTAAAGTTCCAAGATCAATGTTATTTATAAATGGTTTAAGCATTGCCTTTGCTATACCAACAATATACTTTAATGACTTTCAATATATTAGAATCAAACTCTTAGTAATTAAAGCTATATTTTTTATTGTTCCATTTGTTTTTGTTTTATTTGGAAAAAATTTCCAGCAACTAGTGTTTGGAGATCTGGCTGGAATTAAAGAACTTACCAATCATGAATTTAAAGTTGTCAATTGGTGGTTTATAATAGTTTCAGGAGTAAGTTTACTTATAACCTTGTATGCTTACTTTAACCTAAGTGATGATGCTTTTTTAGAGCTAAAAACATTTTGGTTACCAGCTGTTGGAGCTTTATATATTATTCCAATCTTTTACTACCTTATGAAAAAAGATTTAAACAAAAAACCATAGTTAGAGTGAATAATGATCCTAAGATTTATCCTTAATAATTTATCTAGCATTTTATTCTTTATCGTGCTATTTTTAACTTTGTACACTGATCAGGCTGTACAATATGCAGCAACTGTTTATGTACTGGTTGAGGTTAGCTCTTTAATGCTTGTAGCTACAGCAAGACCTGAGGTTTTAAGAGACAGATTATATCTTTTAAAAACTATTGTTGCAGTTTGTCTAATGGGCTTAACCGCATATGATAACAACATTAAAATCTTTGCTTTTGGTATTGCGGTATACCATGTGCTTATAACGTTTGCTATTTGGTGGGGACATCGTAAGCATAGTTACTTTGTAGAAAAATATGATCCTAAATACCTTTCACCTATGACAAGACTTGAGGTTTTAGGGGTACCAATTGCGACAGAAAATCGTAATTCTTTTGTAAAGAGTACAAATGAACTTTACTTAAGAAACTACTTTATTATGAGTTGCTTATATCTTGTTATTCTTCCGGCTACAAATTTAGCTTCACCTTCTTGGTATGTACTATTAGCATTTTTACTACTGCCAATAGTTAACATGCTACTAATCTTCAATTTATCAATCCGTCTGTTTAAAATGTTCCAACCAATCTTTGGCGATGTACAAAAAGACATGATGAAGTTTGATAAAGATAAAGTAAAGGACACAGAAGAAAAGTTAGAAAAGCTTAGAGAGTACATGGATAGTGAGCTAAACGAGATAAAAAATAAGTTTGATAACTTAAATAATTCTAACGATAAAGACGACGAGAAGAAATCTTAGTTTAACTTAAGATCTTAGTTAACTTTTCACTGTTGTATAATATTTTAAAAATCGCAATCCCTTTAAGGAGACATTTAATGTCATTAAGTTATTATGTTATCTTTGCTACTGATAATGATAACGTTTTAGAAAAACGTTTAGAAGTACGTCCGGCTCACTTAGCTCGTTTAGAAAAATTACAAGCTGAAGGTAGATTGTTAGTAGCAGGTCCAAATCCAAAATCTGATGAGGATCCTAAAACTACAGGATTTGCAGGCTCAACTGTAATCGCTCAATTTAGCTCTCTAGAAGAAGCTAAAGCTTGGGCTAATGAGGATCCATACTTACATGCAGGTGTATATAAGTCAGTTGAAGTACGTCCTTATATAGCTGTATTTAAATAAAATATCATTTCACTCTAATTTAATAATTATGTTATCTACTTTACTTTCCACGATTTCAGGACTAATATTCTGTATAGTGTACTTTATGTCACCAAAAGAGGTGGCTGCAGAATATTCCTCCTTAGCTTTAACTATTTCAGTAGTAATTGAAGCATTAATAAAAAACTTCTTTATTAAAAAATTATCACCAACAGCATGGTTTATGTATGTGGTAATTTTATGCTTCACAATACCATCAATTATTTTTAATGATATCAAGTATATCCAATTGAAGTTCTACCTCTTCAAGATAGTATTTATCCTAGTAATTATTATATTAATGCACAAATTTAACATTAATCTCATGAAAAAAGTATTTGGCTTTTTTACCAAACGCGTTTCAGAACATGCTTGGTTTGTAATTAATTATATTTTTGTAGCTTACTTAGTAATTTCATTAATAGGAGCGCTTTACTGTCAATATATGATTTCTGAAGAGGCTTGGGTATTTTTCAAGGGAGTTATTCTTCCAATTATTGGTGGTGTAGCTACTTTAATAATGTTAGGTGTTGGATATTTAGATATACGTAAACAAAATCAAAAAAAGCTACGAGATTAATCTCGTAGCTTTTTTAGTGTTATTTGATCCTGTGGGTATTGTGCTATAATTAAAAAGTCAGTTTTTAAAAACATCAGCAAGAATTCATATACGCCAAGGAATATTAAGATGGATAAAGTATATTCTCCGCATAATATTGAAAAAAGAATATATCAAGAGTGGAAAGAGAAAGGTTTATTCAAGGCAACCTTTGATCCTAATAAAGAAAACTATAGTATTATTATCCCTCCACCAAATGTAACGGGTACTCTGCATATGGGACATGCTTTCCAGCATGTTCTTATGGATATTTTAATCCGTTACAACCGTATGAAAGGTAAAAATACTCTGTGGCAACCTGGTACTGACCATGCTGGTATTGCGACACAGATGGTAGTTGAGAGAAAATTACAAGCTGAAGAAGGTAAACTTCGTAGCGATTATACTCGTGAAGAGTTTATTGCTAAAGTTTGGGAATGGAAAAAATATTCTGGCGGAACTATTAACAGCCAAATTGAGAGATTAGGTGATTCTATCGATTGGGATCGCGATGCTTTTACTATGGATGAAGCTCGATCAAAAGCTGTTAAAAAAGCATTTATTGACTTATATCGCGAGAATAAAATTTATCGTGGTAAACGCTTAGTTAACTGGGATCCAAAATTCAAAACAGCAATTTCAGATCTTGAGGTTGAGAATATTCCTCAAAAATCTAGTTTATGGTACTTTAGATATAGCTTATTAGATGGAGCAAAAACCTTAGAGGGTAAAGATTATCTTGTTGTTGCAACAACTCGTCCAGAAACTATTTTTGGTGATACTGCAGTTGCTGTACATCCAGAAGATGAAAGATATGCTCATCTAGTAGGAAAATTTGTTCATATTCCTGTAATTGATCGTAAAATTCCAATTATTGCTGATTCTTATGTAGCAAAAGACTTTGGTTCAGGGGTAGTTAAAATTACTCCTGCACACGATTTTAACGATTACGAAGTAGGTAAACGTAATAGCTTACCTATGATCAATATTTTAAGTGATGAAGCTTTTCTTTTAGAAAGAACGCCAATTCTTGATACAAATGGTCGTGAAACTGGTGAATATTATGATTTACCTGCTGAGTATCATAACCTAGAGAGATTTGTAGCGCGTAAAAAATTAATTGCCGATTTTGAGCAAAAAAATGCGTTAGAAAAAATCGAACCACATGATATGGTTGTACCAATGGGAGACCGTAGTAATGTCGTTATTGAACCATTCTTAACAGATCAATGGTACGTTGATACTAAAGAGATGGCACGTGTTTCTTTAGATATTGTTAAAGAAGGTAAAATCCGTTTTGTACCGGAACAATATACAAACTGGTATAACAACTGGATGGAAAATATTCAAGATTGGTGTATTTCTCGTCAGTTATGGTGGGGTCACCGTATTCCTGCATATTATGATGAAGAAGGTAATACCTATGTAGGTGAGTCTGAAGAAGATGTTCGTAAGGTTTACAACCTTGATGCAAGTGTAGCTTTACGTCAGGAAGATGATGTTTTAGATACATGGTTCTCATCAGCTCTATGGACTTTTTCAACTTTAGGTTGGCCTGATAAAACTAAAGAACTTGAGTTCTTCCACCCTTCATCTGTGCTAATAACTGGATTTGATATTATCAATTTCTGGGTATCGCGTATGATTATGATGACTACCCACTTCTTAAAAAATCCAGATGGTAGCCCGCAGGTTCCGTTTAAAGACGTTTATGTTACGGGTCTTATTAATGATGAAGAAGGTAATAAGATGTCTAAATCTAAAGGTAACGTACTAGATCCTTTAGATATGATTGATGGTATCTCATTAGAAGAGTTAATTAAGAAACGTACTTCTAACATGATGCAACCACAATTAGCTGAG
The DNA here is from genome assembly GCF_003585885.1 of Psittacicella hinzii. Classification (GTDB taxonomy): domain Bacteria; phylum Pseudomonadota; class Gammaproteobacteria; order Enterobacterales; family Psittacicellaceae; genus Psittacicella. The sequence continues at coordinate 23,382 of NZ_NRHC01000026.1, forward strand.
AAAATTGCTAAACGTACAGCTAAACAATTCCCTGAAGGAATTAAACCAAATGGTACAGACGCATTACGTTTTACTCTAGCTAACTTTGCTTCGTCAGGTCGTAACGTAAACTGGGATATGAAACGTCTAGAAGGTTATCGTAATTTCTGTAATAAATTATGGAATGCTTCTCGCTTTGTGTTAATGCACTTAGAGAACAAAGACGTAACTTTCAAATTAGATGAGCAAACATATCTAGAGCATTCTCCTTACTTTACTCAAGCTGAACTCTTTATCGAAAGTGAGTTAAGTAAAGTAATTGAAAAAGTTGAATTTGCTCTATCTACTTATCGTTTTGACCAACTATCAAATCATTTATATGATTATATTTGGAATACATTCTGTAACTGGTATTTAGAATTTGCGAAAATTAATTTAGCATCGAAAGATGAGAAAGTAGTTAAAGCAACTCAATATCAAATGTTACGCATTTTAGAAGCTACTCTAAGATTAAGTCACATTGTAATTCCATTTATTACTGAAGAAATTTGGCAAAATTTAAAAACATATTTACCTGATCTAGATGGATACATTATGATGCAAAATTATCCATTAGCTTCTGACTTCAAAGTAAACGAAGAAGCTACTGCGACAATTTCAAGAGCACAAGATCTTGTAACTATGGTTAGGGAATTACGTTCAGAAATGAATTTAGCTCCAAGTAAATATCTAAGCGTAAATGTTGTTGGTGATAACTTTGCTTTCTTAGCACAAACTGAAGATTTTGTTTCAGCAATTGCAAAAGTTAACTTAAACTACACAGAAACTCCTTCTAATGAATTAGTAAGTACTAGATTACTAGGTAACGATACAGTTGAGTTTCTACTTTCAGAAATTATTGATGTAGATAAGGAACTTGTAAAACTTAACCAAGAATTAGCAAAACTTGATAGTGAAATTGCTAGGGTTGACGGTAAACTTGCAAACGCTAGCTTTGTTGAAAAAGCTCCAGCTGACTTAATCGAAAAAGAAAAAGCTAAGCGTGTTGACTTTTTAGAACAAAAAGAAAAAGTTAAAGAGCAAATTAGTAAAATCCAAGCTTTAAAAGCTTAATATTAAAATACATTAAGAGGGGGGAAGCTTCCCCCTTCTTTTACTTTTAGCTAGTTTATATATAAAAGGGTTTTATTATGTCGGGAAACTCTATAGGACAATTATTTAGATTAACCACTGCAGGTGAAAGTCATGGTCCAGCTCTTGTAGGAATCCTTGATGGAGTTCCACCTGGTATTGAACTATCTGAAGATGATTTTATCTTCGATATGGACAGACGTAAACCTGGAGTTAATCGCTTTACAACACAAAGATCTGAAGATGATCGTGTGAAAATTCTTTCAGGTGTATTTGAAGGGAAAACTACAGGTACGAGCATTGCTTTACTTGTAGAAAACACGGATCAACGTAGTAAAGATTACTCGGATATAGCGGATAAGTATCGTCCTGGACATGCTGATTTCACTTATGATAAGAAATATGGCATCAGAGATTATCGCGGTGGTGGTAGATCTTCAGCAAGGGAAACAGCTATTCGTGTTGCAGCTGGTGTTATTGCTAAAAAAGTTCTAAAAGAAAAATATGGTACAGAAATAACTGGCTTTGTCTCACAAATCGGAGATATCAAAGCTAACTACGACCTTAATCATTTAGATAAAGACTTTATTAATAGCAATGATTTCTACACTTGTGATAAAGAAGTAGTAGAAAAGTTTGATGAACTTTTAAGAAAGATTAAGAAAGAACACGACTCAATTGGAGCTAAAGTTACTATAGTTGCAGATAATGTACCAGTAGGTTTAGGTGAGCCTGTATTTGATCGTATTGATGCAGATATAGCTCATGCTATGATGGGGATTAATGCTGTTAAAGGTGTTGAGATTGGCGCCGGCTTTAAATCAGTTGAACAACGTGGCTCAGAACATCGTGATCTAATTACAAAGCAAGGATTCCTTTCAAATAATGCGGGGGGTATACTTGGTGGTATTACAACAAGTCAACAAATTTTAGTTAATATTGCTCTAAAACCTACCTCATCAATTCAAATTCCGGGTAGAACTATTAACAAAAATTATGAAGAAGTTGAAATAGTAACTAAAGGTAGACATGATCCTTGTGTTGGCATAAGAGCAGTTCCTATTGCTGAAGCTATGTTAGCTTTAGTTCTAGTAGACCATTTAATGCGAGATCATGCACAAAACCGTCTCTTAGCTAAATATCACTCTCATTGATTATTCTTAAATTTTTATTTAAGTGAATCTAATTCAGGGTATAATAAAAATTCATTCTAGTTTAAACATAAACTATATTATAGGCTTCTCTTAGTATTAAATAACATGACTAATCTAAACCTAATAAAAGAATCAATTGCTTCAGTTAAAGACTTTCCAGTACCTGGTATTATTTTTAGAGATATTACAACTCTAGTAGGTAATCCTGAAGCATTTAAAGAAACAATTGACGCATTTGTTGCACACTATAAAGATAAAGGTATCACTAAAGTTATTGGTACTGAATCTAGAGGTTTTATCTTTGGAGCACCTGTGGCTCTAGCTCTTGGTGTGCCCCTAGTGTTAGTTCGCAAACCTGGAAAATTGCCTAGAGAAACTATTAAAGTTGATTACTCTTTAGAGTATGGTAAAGATTCATTAGAACTACATAAAGATGATATTAAAGCAAATGATAGCATCTTAGTAATTGATGACTTATTAGCTACAGGTGGAACTTTAGCAGCAACTGTTAAATTAGTTGAAAGCTTAAACGCTAAATGTAAATATGCTGGTTTTGTGATGAACTTAAAAGATTTACCAGGTCAAGCAAAACTTGAATCTTTAGGTGTAGAAGTATTTAGTTTAGTAGAATTTGAAGGTGCTTAATGACTGCAAATTACACAGTTCTTGCACGTAAATATAGACCGAAAACTTTTTCGCAAGTTGTAGGGCAAGAACATGTTCTTGATGCTATGAAAAACAGTATCTTGAATAATAAATTGCATTCAGTTTATCTATTAAGTGGTACAAGAGGGGTAGGTAAAACAACTATCGCAAGAATTTTCACTAAGGCTATGAATTGCGAAAATTTTAGTGAAAATAAAGAACCTTGCGATAGATGCGCTTCATGTAAAAGTATAGACGATTATGCTTCTCCTGATTTGCTAGAAGTCGACGCTGCTTCTCGCACAAAAGTTGAAGAAACACGTGAACTTATTGAGAGCATACAATTCCCTCCTCTTGTGAGCAAGTATAAAGTTTTTATTATTGACGAAGTGCATATGTTAACGGTTTCTAGTTTTAATGCACTTCTAAAAACTTTGGAAGAACCTCCAGAGTACGCAAAGTTTATCTTATGTACAACTGATCCGCAAAAAATACCTGCTACGGTTCTTTCTCGCTGTCTCCATTTTCATCTAAAACCATTTAGTGAAGAGCAGATAGCTAAACAATTAAAGTTTATACTTAACGCTGAAGAGATTAAATTTGAAAATAAAGCCGTGCAAACCTTAGCTTTAGCCGCTAATGGTTCTATGCGAGATTGCCTATCTTTAACTGATCAAGCCATAGCTATTGGTAACCAAGAAGTTACAACTAGCGGTGTGTACCAAATGTTAGGTTTAGTTGATGATACTTTACCTACAGATTTAGTTATTGGTATTTTACGTGGTCAAAAATTAGAAGTTCTAAAAATTCTCCAAGATATAAATAGTGAGCAAGCTGATTGGCAATCGGTTATTCAACAGATACTTAACATTATCTACCAAGCTTCAATTATTACATTTATACCTGTAAATGAATATGAAGAGAATGCCATAGATAATGAACAATTGATAGCTGAATTCCAAAAAGGAAATTTTGATCTATTTAATGTTGAAAAAACACAAATTATTTATGAAGTGTTTTCTCATGCTTTAGAGATCTTAAAAAACTCTTCTAATCCGTACCAAGTAATGCAATTAGCTTGTATTCGAGCTTTAGCTTTTGGTATTGCCCAAGGTGCCCCGACACTTTTGAAATTTAGCCAAACTGTTAAAAGTAATTTCAAAGAGCATAAGATTGACAATAAGAGTTTTAAACCAAAATCTTTCTCCCCTTACAAAAAAATCAACTCAACAATTGATGATCAGAGTGAATTTTCAATCACCAAAAATAAGCAAAAATTCTCTCAAAATTTAGATGGAGATGTTAGTTTTGACATAATTAAGAAAAAGTTGTCAGGCATGTACATCTATAATGAAGATAATGATGCAGTAAAAGAGGATAAAGATTTTGCAGCTGTTCCTGAAGAGATTAAGGCAACTCTAAACTTGATACAGTACAAGTCTAAAGCTGTTCAAGAAAAGGTCAATCAAGAAACTGTTGAAGTTACTACTGAAAGTTTGGCAACCTCCTCTCTTGAAGAAAATCAGGAACCTGTTTTTATTAATAGCAAAACTGAGTTACTCTCACCTGAAGTTTTACATGAATTAAGTAAAGCAGAGCTAGATGAGCAAGAGGAATCATTAGAAGTTAGTACTATGTCACAGGCTTCTAATGTGGATCATCTTACTATGTCAAGTGATGAGATTGCAGCAGCTCAAAAAGCAGTTGATTTAAGTGTAGAAGTAGAACCTGCAAAACTTGCTCTACTTCCACAGGAAGATCTTAGTTCTGTTAATATCTTGAATGCCTATCGCTCGAAAAACGATTTCCTTGAGCTTGGTAGTAAGTGGTTAGATACTCTATACCAATCTGAAGATAGTATAGACTACCTCTTTGCGTATTGTATGAAAGAGGATAGCCTGCTTGAAAAACTCGCTCCTAATAATTTAGTTTACCTTTCTCCTCAACTCACATACTCCGAAACCATTAATAAGATTAAAGAAAATAATACCCTAACAAGTATATTGTCTTTAGAGCTTAGTAAAGGTTTATTACTCTTTATAACTTCTATTGCATGCGCTTATAATGAATCTCAAGGATCTAGCAATGTATTCATTTTGGATTTCAAAGGGAATAAGGAGATAGAAGACCTCTTTAATAGAGATCATAAGGAGAAGTTTTTAGAAGCTTTAAGAAGTAAGGGAATTGAGTTTTCAACAATTATTAATGAGAATGTAAATACCTCTTCAATTAAATCTGTAATTTCAGAGTATATAGAGCAAAGTATTGCTTACGTTTTTGATCAACTAAATCACGAATTAGAAATCTTTAAGTAGAAGTATGTCTACTAACAACACAATTAATGATTTAATCAATAAGTTCGCTAAGTTACCAACAGTGGGTCGTAAATCTAGTACAAAAATAGTTTACAGCCTCTTAACTTCAGACGATAGAAGTCAAATTGAGAACTTAGCTAACGCATTATTAAATGCTGCCAGAAATGTGCGTCATTGTAAATGTTGCAACACTCTAACAGATGATGAGTATTGCGATATTTGCTTAAACCCAAAAAGAATTGCCACTAAAAAAGCAATTATTATATCTAGTCCTTTAGATATAGATAATATTGAATCATTTTCAGTATTTGACGGGATTTACTTTGTTCTAAAAGGCTTGATCTCTCCTTTAGAAGGTATTGGTCCAGAAGAAGCAGGTATCCCTCTCTTAATCAAATTTCTTAAGACACAGCAAATTCAAGAAGTGACTTTGGCTTTAAGTACTTCAGCAGAAGGTGAAGCAACTGCGCAATTAATTTCCGATCTTTGTTTTAAATTAAATATTGATTGCTACAAATTTGCGACAGGCTTACCTTTTGGAGTTAACTTTAGTAATGTTGATGCTAATACAGTGTTAAACTCATTCTTGAATCGCACAAAATTAAAATTTGATCTTAATTAATATTAAATTGTAAAATCATGGATTATATAGATCAAGATCAACAATTTTTAGAAATTTGTCGAAAGACAGAAATGAATGTTCTTTCGATTTTTATTGAATTCCAAGATTCTATCCGCGAGTATGGAGATAGGGTTAACGTTGATCTCTTTGTTGATGAACGTAATGCTCTTTTATTTCTAATTTTAAAAGAATTAGATAATAATGGGGTAAAGATTGATTTTAGTACCATTTCTATTAAAGTTCGCGAGCATAATCTGGAAAATGATCTTACCCCCGAATATTTAGAACAGTTTTTCTACAAAAATAATCCAGAAGTAAATGCTAAGTTTTATATCGATCATCTGATTAAATATGCACAGCAACGTGAAGTATCAGATGTTGGTGTAGAACTTTTTAATAATGTTCGAAGTCACAATCCAAACATAGCTTCAATCATAGCTACTGCACAAGATAAATTAAACAAAGTTGCAGCTTCAGAGCAAGATTTTAAGCTTTCCGATTTAAGAGCTAATAAAATCTTAGCTGAAGCCATTGAAAATTTACGTTTAAGATCTAGTAGTAAAGGTGAAGTTAAAAACGGTGGTATAAGTTCAGGGTTTGCTACTCTTGATGCTGTTACCAATGGTTTAAAACCAGGTGAACTCATAATTATCGCTGGTCGTCCAGCTTCAGGTAAATCTACCTTTGCTATGAACATTTGTGAAAACATTGGCTATAAGGCTAAATCAACGAAACCTATAGTAGTTTTCACCCTTGAGATGCCAGCAGAGCAAGTTATGTACCGTTCACTTTGTGCATTATCAGGAGTTTCTCAAAATAGCGTACAAAAAGCAACAATTTCCTCAGAGGAATATGGTCGACTTTATGCTACAGCATCAGCTATTACAGAGTCAAACAACGTATATATCGATGACTCATCGTATGGTCTTACAATTGAAAAAGTTCGTAGTCGCGCCAGAGTAATTGCGCAAAATCATGCTGACCCAGAGACAGGAGAACCACAAATGGGATTAGTTATGATTGACTACCTTCAACTATTGGAGTCTGAACAATACTTTAAAGATAGACACTTATTAATTGCACATATTGCGAAAAGTTTAAAAGCTTTAGCTCGTGAATTAAAATGTCCTGTTCTAGCTCTATCTCAATTAAACCGTAATGTGGATACTCGTGGACCAGACTCTAGACCAACCAATGCTGACTTACGTGAATCTGGGGCAATTGAGCAAGATGCCGACGTAGTTATCATGGTTCATAGACCAGAGACAAATGCTCCACCGGAAAAGAAAAACGAGCTTAAAGGTAAAGCTGAAATAATTATTACAAAAAACCGTCAAGGGGAAATTGGAACTATTTATTGTAAGTTCCAAGGTATGTTCTCTCGTTTTGTTGATGATAGTGAATCATCATTCCGACCGGGTTAATTAAATGAATCTAAACACTACCGACTTTTTAAAAAAACTATTTTACTCTCCAGGAGTAACCTTATTGTTAAATTTAGAACGCAAGCACAATATCCTTGTACATCAAGCAATAAATAGCTTAGTTTCTAATATTCATTATGATAATAGTTTAAAAAACTATTGGAATAACTTTTACTATACAAATCGTTGGTGGAATAAATCATTTTCAGATAATTTTTCAGATGAACCTCAGCAAATGCTGGGGTTCTTTTATCAAAAAAGATTAGAAAGCGCATCTATCAATCCTAAACAACAAGCTCTAATCTATAAGGATAAAAGTTTAGATAATGATGAATTAAACTATCAAGAAAATGATGCTATTCAAAGAAAGCTAGACAAACAAATTGGATTTAACAATCTCCTATATTGGTCCAATAATTTCTCTAGCTTTTATAAAACCTATCTAGCAGCAAATGCGTCTTACTTCGAAAGTAATTATCTTGACAATGCGCAACACGTATTAAATCATATAAAGGCTACTTTAAAAAATAATTACTTTCTCCAGGTGCCTTATGAGAATAACCTGTATAGTTTAAGTGCTAGTGCAGAGATTAATAATTTTACTAGTGAGGAGTCTTTAATTGTAAATAAACAAGTAGACTTACTTCCACCACCTCCTCCATTAACAAATTATGCTCTAGCTTTAGGAGAAGCTTTCAGACTTAATCATCTAACATTTGCACAAATTTGTGCTTTAGTTGATGTTATTTTTGATCAGAAGAACGAAAGTAAATTTTACACAGTTTCATATTCACAATTAAATGCAAAAGGTAAAGATTTAATTGTTAAACTTGGTTTAAATCAATATCTTCTACCAGAGTTTTTTGTATTACCGGAAGAGTACTGTAATTTAAAAGAGGATTTAGAGTTCTTTACATTTAATTTTGCACAATACAAAACAACTTTAGCAAGTTTTAGAATCCTTGGAAAAGAAGCTTTACTTGCTGGAGCTAGAGAGCTTTATCCGGCAATTAGTAAAATCAAAATAAAATTGGCAAAAAAAAGATATGGTGTTTACCATGTCGTTTCAGTAGTGCCATTTTTTGGTAGTGATATCCTGAATATAGGTGAGTCTGTCTTCTGCGATCAAATAGGTAGACTTGACGTGGATCAAGAAATAATTGATGCATTAGATAGGATTATCTTAGAGAGTGTAGATACCAGTGCTTTATCTCTTCTAATCGAAGATCCTAGAAGCTTAGAGGATGTTGAATACAACATCAAACTAATTACAAGTATTGATTATCGTGCGCCAGAATATAATCCGGCTTATAAAGGTACGATAGATATTCTTGATACACCATTTACTATTTACCCTCAAGTCTTTTCTAAAGCTTTAGCTAAAAACATTCTAGCGGATTTCTTACCTCTATCTCCTTGCTTAGAGTTTTTATCAAAAAAATTCTACTTTTCCGATAACAGAATAGAGGGATTAAGTGAGGAATTTCAGGTAGCTAGACGTAATCTTGTTCCTCTAGAAAACCTACCTAGAGTGACAAATACTAATCTATATAACGAGAAAGATACAGATTACCTAGAAGATATTCTTGCTCAAGTTCCTGAAGAATATAAAGATTACGTTAGAAAAAATATAGACAAAGATGATCAACTGCCTATAGAAGCAGTCAATACTAATTTTCCTGCTAAACATAGGTTTGATTATGAAGAGCGTCATAGATCAATAAAACCAATTCCCTACGCTAAAAGTTTAAATGACATAGACTTTTTAGCTAAAGAAAATAGATACTCTGATTTAGAAGATATAGTATTTACTGAAGTTTATAAGCAAAATCAGATTGACGTTAATAATTTTTTACCGATAAATCCTTATAAGGGTGAACGTAAATATAAAGATATTATTAACTTAATCAAAGATGCAAGATGCAAGACGATAAGCTCATTCTATTTAGATTTAAATCAAGATCTAACCTACTATGATTTGGTAAAAATTGAAGAAGATTATCCTGATAATAATCTTATTATTGCTCCATATACTGTTAAAGTATTTGTAGCTAATAATGGTGGTTTTATAAACTATGAACAATTAAACTATTACCATGGTCTTGTATATATTGATAAACCAATAAATGAAACTACGAGCGATAATAGCGAGCAAATTGAAGTAGATCGTACTAGCTTTCTCACTGTAGACAAATCTATAGATTATCTAGTAAAACGACAAAATATACATGCGTTAGAAGAAGTTCCTACTTTATCACTAAAAGCTTTAGATTATTATTTAAACCAACGTAGATATTCACGTCTAGATACTCCTGATCAGCCTTTACCAGAAGTTATTTACATAGAGGATGTAGTTACCTTTTTAATTCATTCTCTACCTAAATCTAGATGCAATTATGATTTTAAATTACTAAAAGATTATTACCACAACTTAATAGAACATAATTCCTATAGTAAAAGTCAAAAAGATTTGATTAAACTATCAATATATGAATTTAATCAAGAATTTGAAAAGTTTACACAAGGAATTAACCAAATATTTCAAAGTTTAAATTCATTAGCTAATGAGTTTAAAATTCAAATTATTATGAATTTTAATTTAACCTCAGTTTTACAAGCATTTGGTTTAACTGCTAATGATTTTTGGAGTGGTATTGAAGATAGTAAACTAAACTTTTTCAAGTTCACTTACTCAAATGATAATTATGAAGAGTTAGATGAGTTAGACAACCGAGAACTTTTACATAAAACAATTATCAAAGATCTATCGCCAAACATTGTAGTGGAAAAGGATCCACAGCTATATTTGACTTTACTACAAAATAGCAATTATGATCTAACAACTCTAGCGCTAGTTGAGCTTGTGCAAGAGGACTACCACTATTTGCTAGATGTTAAAAGTAAACTTAAGGTTTCACTTGCAAGTCAAGCTTTAAACTTTTTTAGTGAATATAAAGTTGATTTTAAAAGTTTTAACTTTTATTACTACCCATATAGTAAAAAAGTGGAATTTTAATTAATAAAAGGAGGATTCTATCCTCCTTTTATTAAATCCGAAATACCAAATAAGTGGTATACTTTCATTGTTTTGACCAAGGTTAAATGAGGTTTAAATATGAAGTATCCTAAAGCAGTCATAGACACTAAAGCTCTTAAGCATAACATTGAAATAATAAGGCACTTAGCTCCTAATTCAAAAATCTGTGCAATTGTAAAGGCTAATGCTTATGGGCATGGCTTAATAGATGTGGCTAGATCTTTATTAAAACATGTCGAGGGCGTAGGTGTTGCAAGAATTGCAGAAGCTGAAAGATTGCGTGATGCTGGTTTTAATAATGAAATAATTTTATTAGAGGGCTTTTTAGGAGCCGCAGAACTGTTAAAATTAAATGAACTAAAGTTAACTACAGCTGTACATTGCTATGAGCAAGTAGAGTTAATAGAAAAATACGCTTCAAGTTTAAATAATTTAAAAGTTTGGTTAAAATTTAATACAGGAATGAATCGTCTAGGTCTAGACGCTGATGAAACTAAAGAGATAAAGAACCGCTTGGAAAGATTAGATTGTGTTAAAGAAGTAAATCTTATGACACACTTTGCTAACGCTGATGATCGTACGAGTAACTATACTGAAGAACAAATTGCTAAGTTCAATGAGCTTAACCAAGATATGTTTTTAAATCGCTCAATAAGTGCTTCGTCAGGTATTCTATTTTTTCCGCAAACTAGAGCAGAGTGGATACGCCCTGGGGTGATAATGTATGGTATTAGTCCTACATATGAGCCAGTTGTAAACTTTGGTTTTATTCCCGTAATGAATTTTGAAACAATTTTATCAAACGTTTTTAAATTAAAAGCAGGTTGTAGAATTGCAAATTCAAATCAAGTATTTTCTCAAGATATGTATATCGGAGTAATTGCTCTTGGTACAAGTGACGGCTACCCAAGTCAAGCTCCTGAGGGAACTCCATTTTTAGTAAATGGTAGAAAGGTAAGTTTAGTTGGTAAAGTTAATGTAGATACTATTTACGTTAATTTAGGTCCAGAATTAAAAGATAAAATGGGAGACAAAGTTATTGTTTTTGGTAAAAGTCTTCCAGTAGAAGAGGTAGCTAAACACATCAATGTTATTACTTATGAGTTAACTACTAAGTTAACAACACAAACTAAACACGAGTATATAATTAATTAGATGAAATATCCTAAAGCTATAATTAATACCAAAACCTTACAGCATAATTTTAGTCTTATTCAAGACCAAAACCCAGAAGCACATATTATTGCTTTAGTAAATGCAAATGCTTACGGTCATGGTATGGTTGAGATTGCTCGAGCATTAGAAAATAATGTAGGTGCTTTTGCAACAACTAGACTAGATGAAGCTGAAAATTTAAGAGATAACGGTATAACTACCCCAATCATAGTTTTACAAGGTTTTACTAATTTAGTAGAGCTTTTTAAAATCAATGATTTAAAGCTACAGCCTGTTATCAGTAATCAAGCACAACTCGATTTAATAATCCATTACAACGAACACTTATCCGGTCTAAAAGTTTGGTTTAGTCTACAAGATGACAAACATTATGAGGGATTTGAGACAATTGATCTTAATGTTATTCAAAAGATAAAATCAATTAAAAGTATTGGTTTAATGTGTTATAGCTTAACTAAAGAAGCTAAATCATTGTTAGAGAGCAGAGTTGTTTCTGACGTTGCTATCATGGATTATGTAGCTCCAAACGACCTTAATAGTATTACTGCACAGGTATGGCAAAGCTCTGGAGTACAACTCTATGGCTTACAAACCAATAGTTTTTATATAAACAACCTTATAACGGTTATGAACTTGGAAACTTTAGTAGTACAAATTCACTACCGTAAAGCTGGTGATAAAATTGGTTATGGTAGCATTTATACCGTTCCAGAAGATACTTACATCGGAGTAGTAGCCATTGGCTATGGTGACGGTTATCCTCGTAATGCTCCATATGGCACTCCAGTATGGTTAAATGGGCGTGAAGTACCAATTGTTGGTAGAGTTTCAATGGACATGCTAACCGTAGACCTTGGTCCTAATCTTTGTGATAAAGTTGGAGATAAGGTGGTGCTTTGGGGTGATAAGCTAAATTTAGATACTATAGCTAGTAAGGTTGGAATTAAAGATTTCGAATTAACTTCGTATTTAACGGAGAGAGTTAAACATGAATTTAATTAGCTTTACTGGTGTATAATATGCAGTATAGTAATGAGACATACTATTTATTTTTATCTTTGTAGTCTAATTTTCTAAGGAATTATGTCATGAAAAATATCAATCCTACAACTACAAAAGCTTGGTCAGAACTAGAACGCTTAGCTAGAGATGTACCAACTTTACAACACCTTTTTGCTCAAGATAAGGATAGATTTGCAAAATACCATTTAAACTTGGAAGATGTTTTAGTAGATTTCTCAAAAAATAATATTAATGATATTATTTTTAAAAACTTACTAAATCTAGCAAAAGAAACTGATGTTGAAAGTGCAATTAAGTCAATGTTTAATGGTGACAAAATTAATTTCACTGAAAACCGCTCTGTTCTTCACATTGCTTTACGCAAACCTAAAACTGAGAAATTAGTTGTTGATGGGGTTGATGTTGTTGCTAATGTACACCGTGTATTAGAACAAATGAAAGAATTTACAGAGCAAGTAAATTCTGGTACTTGGACAGGTTACACTGGTAAAAAAATTACTGATGTAGTAAACATTGGTATTGGTGGCTCTGACTTAGGTCCTTTAATGGTCACAGAAGCTTTAAAACCATATAACCAAGGTTTAAAACTACACTTTGTATCAAATGTAGATGGTACTCATATTGTTGAAACTCTAAAACAATGTAATCCAGAGACAACATTATTTATTATTGCTTCTAAAACATTTACTACACAAGAAACCATGTGTAACGCAAATACTGCAAAAGCTTGGTTACTAGAGCATGCAAAAGATAACAATGCTATTGCAAAACACTTTGTTGCTCTATCAACAAATCTTAAAGCTGTAGCAGAATTTGGTATTGACACTAAATACGCATTTGAATTCTGGGACTGGGTAGGTGGACGTTACTCTTTATGGTCTGCAATCGGTTTATCTATTTCTCTAGCTGTAGGTTTTGATAACTTCCAAAAACTACTAGAGGGAGCTTATTCAGTAGATCAACATTTTGCAAATACTCCTTTAGAGAAAAACTTACCAGTGATCTTAGCTCTAATTGGCTTATGGAACACTAATTTCTTAGGAGCACAAACAGAAGCGATCCTACCATATGATCAATACATGCACAGATTCCCTGCTTATTTCCAACAAGGAAACATGGAGTCAAATGGTAAGTATGTAGATCGCAATGGTAATCCAGTTAGCTACCAAACAGGACCAATTATTTGGGGTGAACCAGGTACAAATGGTCAACATGCTTTCTATCAATTAATTCATCAGGGGCGTGTTTTAATTCCATGTGATTTCATTGCTGCAGCTGTTAGTCATAATCCAATTGGTGATCACCATACTAAACTAATGTCTAACTTCTTTGCGCAAACAGAAGCTTTAGCTTTTGGTAAATCTCGCGCTGTAGTAGTTGAAGAACTTAAAAAACAAGGTAAAACTGCTGAGGAGATTGAAAAACTAGCTCCATTTAAAGTATTTGAGGGTAATAGACCAACTAATAGTATCTTAGTTAAACAAATTACTCCGTATACTTTAGGGCAATTAATTGCTTTATATGAGCATAAGATCTTTACTCAAGGCGTGATCTTAAATATTTACTCATTTGATCAATGGGGAGTAGAGTTAGGTAAGCAATTAGCTAATAACATTATTCCTGAATTAGAAAATAATGAGACTATTACAAGTCACGACAGTTCAACAAATGGTTTAATTAACGCATTTAAAAACTGGCGTTAATTTCATCTAACTAAATAAAGCTAGAGGTTATGCTTCTAGCTTTATTTAAATTTTCTTTAGTCATTTTTTTACAAAAGTAGTATAATAACCCCTTGAAAGTATAAACATTTTAATTACTTATAGAATTAAACTAATTGGATTTATATGTCTCTTATTGGAATTTTTTACGGTAGTGATACTGGTAATACTGAGAACATTGCCAAAATGCTTAATGATCAATTAGGAAATGATCTTTGCGATGTATATGACATTGCAAAATCAACTAAAGAAGATTTAGAAAAATACAATATCTTATTATTAGGTATTCCTACTTGGTACTATGGCGAAGCACAAGCTGATTGGGAAGAGTTCTTTCCAACTTTAAAAGAAATCGATTTTAATGATCGTGTTGTAGCTATTTTTGGTTGTGGAGATCAAGAAGATTATGACTGTTATTTCTGTGATGCTATGGGAGAAGTAGCTGACATTGTTAGAGATAATGGTGGGATCATTATTGGTTATACCTCAAAAGAAGGCTATAACTTTACAAGCTCAAAAGCTTTACAAGAAGATGATACATTAGTAGGTTTATGTATTGATGAAGATCGTCAACCTGAACTAACTAATGAAAGAGTTGAAAATTGGTGCAACCAGTTAAAATCTGAGTTAGGGATTTAACTAATACTTTTTTATTAAACTGTATTATAATAAAGTAAGCACTTACTTATATTTTTATCTTTTTAAACTAAATTTTAATGTAGCGACAATGGAAAGTTTAACTCTAGAACAGTCTCACAACATGCTACGTAAGGCAGGGTTAAAGATCACTGCTCAACGCGTTACGATACTGAATATAATAGCAGAGTCTCCTGAAAGACATATAGGTGCTGAAGAGATCTATAAAGTGCTTTCAGAACTCAAACGAGATATTGGTTTAGCTACAGTTTATCGTGTATTAAACCAATTCGAAGAAGCTGGTATTGTAGTTAAGCACAATTTCGAAGGTACACGCTTTGTATTTGAATTAACAAACAAAGAAGACCATGATCATATTATTTGTACTGATTGTGGTAAAGTTTTCGAATTTGTTGATGAAACTATTGAAAACAAGCAACGTAAAATTATTGAAGATGTTGGTTTAAAACCAAAACCTCAGTCTTTATATTTTTATGGCAGTTGTAGAAATAAAAGCACTTGTGAGAGCAATTTAGCAAACAATGAAGCTAAAGACAAAGATGCTTAATATAAACATATAAAAAAGGA
>NZ_NRHC01000027.1 GCF_003585885.1 Psittacicella hinzii
AATTTCGGGAGAATAGGCTAGAACGACATCTACCTCGTTCTTCCTTCATCTGGCGTCGTTCAACTATCTACCAATGAACAATGATGAACAACAATCACGCCAACGCCATACCATGTAAATTGCATCATCAGCTCCAGAAGCTTCTCCCCAAGTAAAGGTTGAACGTCCAATTGGATGTTTAGAATCCTGTGGCATAGGATACAACATTGAAAAACGATACTGATCCGGAATAAACTCAAATGCCGTTCTAACCCCACACATAGCCTGCTTGCCAATTGTTTGTACTTCAAAACCACGACGATGTGAAGCTGCTAGAGCACGAGTTGCCAGTAAAGAGGTAATTCTTGCTGTTGATCCCAAACTAACATCATAACCACTAATTGGATATAAGGTTCCCCAAGTTCCAGCACACCAAGGTAGACTTGCCTTGCTCCCCAGCGAAGCAATAGCTTCTGCCCCACAAGCCAAGATCGATGCTTGGTTCGCAAAAACACGTGTTTCCGGAAAAACTAACTGAGAAATCTCTGGATAGTTCCAACTAGGATCAATTTCAGAAATATACAGCACATCAATACTACTAAACTCATTACTAAAACACAGATCCTTGTTTAACAACCCCAATATCTGCAAAAGAGGAAAAGCATAAAAATGGTAATGATAAAAAGCTGTCCCTAATTCAGAAGCTTCTCCTTGACCACCAATTTGTTGAGTTCTTCCTACTTTACTACGTGTACCATTTAATGCCATCATACATCCAGGTGTACGTACTAACTCAACTAAACGTATAGGTTGCCAAAAACCTAAGGTATAACCAAAACGAGGAAGATCTGCCTTGCGCTTACAAGAACAAACAGCATCTTTTACTGCACCTTTGGGGATATCGTCATTCCCAGTTAAACTTGCTCCGGCAATCTTGATAGGGAACATACAATCCCAACAAATATCACTAATGAGCTTATGAGACAAAATATGGGAGTTAGGACAAACTCCTAAGGAGTTTGCCTTAGCTCCTGCTGGAGATACTAGCTCTAGAAGCTTTATTCCTTGAGCCAACAAAGAACTCAAGTAGCTACTCAAGTACAACCAAGCTTTTGTCAAAGCTTGAACTTCCAAGATTGCTAGTGAACTAAAATCCAGAAAATCTAAATCTTGATATGATTTGCTTCTCTGCGGTTGTGCAGTTGATTGGTCTGTAGATCGGTCTATTGCTCGCTCTGTTGTTGATAGATCTGTTGATCGCCTTGCTGATAGATCAGCTGATCGCGCAACTGAAAGCTCTGCTACATGCCCATGTTTTTGCAGAGCAGACTGATGGAGAATCACAGCTTGCTGTGGTAAGAATTGACTAGCTACAAACAAGGCTATAAGAGAAAGTTTAAATTTCATAGGTACTTCCTTGTATTAAGGTAAGTTAGGATGGTAAGTTAAAGGATAGGTTAAATTAGGCAGGTTAAACTAGTAGATGGAGCGAGCTATGGAGCCATGGGGAGATGGAACCATGAGAGTATAACTAACTATGAGGTTGTAGTTATTTCGTTCTTTTAATTACACATCTACTTATTTTCCAACTTTAACTGCAAAGTCTTGTAAATTAAAATGCTCGATTAACAACTGCAAAGGAGAAGCTTCTCCAACCTTAGCACCATTTGGATGTGTATTACGTACATTACGTACATTAGATCCACTATGCGGATTGTTCATCATTTGATTATCCCCTCTTAACCTTGTTAATGCCGTTGGGCGAAACTGCTGAATCAAGCTCGGAGTTGCCACTTGTAAGTCTTTACCAAACTTTTCCTGCCAAAAAGCTAAACATGCTTCTTGGTCTGTTAGCAATGCACAACTTAACCCCGACAAGATAATTACTTGCTTGGGCGCTTGAAAAAATTTTTGCAGTTGTGCAGTTGGTAAACCTTCAAAGAACTTTCTTACCTCAACATTTTCCAAGTCAATAAACCATACCTCAAGGTTAAAAGATAAAGGTTGAGCTGGATAAGATAAGCTTATCTGACTACTAGTTTGCATTAAAGGTAAACTAGTTTGCCCCGCTAACAAAGCTTTACTCTCCTCTAGTTGCGTAAAAACTCCTGTTAACGCATTGCCAAGAGTAATTTCAGGCATATTCTGTAAATAAGCCAGAAGTTTTTCTTGGGCTTGCGCAATCATATTAGGCTCACTAATCTCATAAACTTGCCCCTGACTAACAAGAGAAGTAGTTGCTTGAGAAGTAGTTACTTGAATCGTTGCTTGTTGAGCTAATTCCCACGAGAGGTTACCATACTGTTGGTAAATGGGGATTATCCCCGCAGTATTGGTAAAATCAAACTTTACCAGCGCAGGAACTTTAGCTTGAGCTAAATGAACAAATAAACGAGGATCAATAAGAACCTCTGGAACTTGCTTCAAGTGATAGTTACGGACAATTAACTCAATACGTCTTTGCAGATGGTAAATGCCTTGACTCCAGTCTTCGCCTATAACCCCTGCAAATACCACTGGAATTTGCAGTCTCAAACTTGCTTGCAAAACATTAGCCAAAACTTGGTCTGGTAAAGACTGCGAAGCAAGAATACGCCAATTGGAAACATCTGTGTCTGGAAGATTAGCTTTGGTAGCATTAGGGTTGGAAAGATTTAGGCTTCGAGAATTATGATTAAGAACATCTGCGGTTGCAACATCAACTTTAGGAAGATTGGGTTGTTTATGATCATAACTTTGCTTGTGGCTGTAAACCTCACTATTCTGTGCAAAGGTAGGTAAAACTACTAATGGAGAAAATAAGGTTAGTATAGTTACTCTAATCAAAGCTAATCGAGAAATTACCATGTACATCTTTCTCCTTAGATCTTAGATAAAAAATCAACTTAGTCCAGATACCAGAACTAAAGATACCCGAACTAAGTTGATCACAAAATTAACCTCTCTACTTAACAATAGAGAAATTACCCTCTAATATGAGCTCATGCTCACCGAATAAAAAATTTAGATAGTGTACAAATGTGCAGACTTGCTAACAGCAGTATGTGTTTTTCTTTCGCAGGATGCGCCTTATTACGCAGTATATACTTTCTTACTTAAATACACTTAACCACTAGCTGTGAGCTGCACCTCATTGTTTATAACCCCTCTAAAATTACTTCTACAGATACAACAACTTTCTATAACCACCTCAACTTAAGAGTATCCACTAGTTCAATACAGAACTTGTGTTCACTCTTTGGATTGGATGGATCTAAGTTAGGGTAATTGCAAAGTACATAAGAGTGTAACAAGTACTTCTCCAAGTTTTCATACTTAGCAAAGTACTTCAAGGAGTTTTTTGGTAAAACTTCAGCTCTCCCATTTTTTACAGTTGGGTGATAACGTATTGTTGCTCCAAAAGAGGACTTCTTGATACGTACTTCAACCACTTGTTTTTGCTTAAGCAAAGTTAGGTATGCTAATTTAAAAACCTCGGCAGTAGCAACAAGGTTCTGGTTGTACATATACCAACTTGCTAAGCTAAGAAAACTTGGTACTAGCTTCTCCTGTAACTTTTTAGCGCAAGGTGTAAGGTAAAAAGGAAAACTCCTTTGCAACTTGCGGGGTTGTTCAGAGGTAGCTAGATAATTAGTTTGCTGAAGTCTGTCTTTTGTTAACCCCTCTAAGAAACCCTTTTGACATTGAGGTTCTTTCTGGGAAGTATTTTGAGGTTCTTTTTGGGAAACTGTTAGTTTCTTTTGGTTGTACTGCTCTAACAAAATTCTTTTGTTGAGCAGTAAGCAACTGGAAACTTGATTGAACAGAACCAAACTATTTAGCAAGCTTTTCTCTTCTAACTTCTGGTGATAACTACAAGTTTCTCCAATAAACCTCAACAGGTAATCATTGCTAAAACCAACAGCTTCTTTGACTTTAAGGCTAAGACCTTGTTGGTTTAAAGCATAGGCAAGGGCAAATGGGTGGTAAGTCCTTTGTCCTTTGACCACTACTGAAGTTTCTCGCAAGGCTTGTAGATCCACTTGGTAGCTTTTAGCTTGCAGAAGGAGTGAAAATAAATCATTAATCCCTCGAGAAGATAACCATGCTAGTTCTTTAGTTACTGCTAGATTGTTAACAAAGTCAAAGTCTACTCCTCGAGTTAAACTAGCAAGTTCGTAACTACCTAACTGCCAGTTTATCTGCTGAAGTAAGCTCTCATCTTCTTCATAGTTTTCTCCTGCAGAACTTTTTACTGCAGAATTTCCTAACCTCGCACTACCCGCACTAAAAGTAAAAGCTTTTGTACCAGTCCAAGTAAAGGTGTTAGGGATACCTTTGCTTGTTGTGGTTGAGGTTACAGCTGTTAGTAATGTTGAGTTAGTGGTTACATTACTTACTTGTAATAACCTAGTTAGGTAACAAAGCTTCACTAGCACTATGTAAAGCAAACGCTTAGGTAAGAACCAAGAGGCAAACTCGTCTTTGAAGTTTTGGTAAACAAAGGAGTTATCTTTAACCCCACTAGATTGCTTAACTTGATTGTTAGGTTTAAAATCTTTACTTCTAACTTCAATATCCTTGCTTTTTACTTGGATACGACTGCTTTTATTAGCTTGAGTATCTGCTTCACTTTCACCATCGGGCAGGTTACAACTATAAGTTGCAAGTTTATACTCTTGAGAAACTTTCTTACGCAAAGCAAACTCATCTATCGTTGCATTAGAAGAGTTTGCTTCTGCTCTTTCTTTAGTTTCTGAAGAAGCTACTTCTTTTTTCACTCTTTTGCACCCGTCCCACTTACATAATTTAAAAATGAGTTGGGGAAAAGGAGTTTGAATTAGTTCTCCAATCGTGCTTAGAATGCCTGTATTGACCTTTTCTTCTTCAGCAAACTTTAAAGTGAGGTCAAGAAGTTTTTGTTTACTTTTCTTATCCCAAGACAAGAGAGGTAAAGGACAAGCTTGAATAACACGGTCAATTAAACAACTGGTTAGATCTAACTCAAGGGTGCCGTCAATTAGTTGAGGTTTACCCAGTTTACTCATACTTGCGAGAGTACTAGTTAGCTGTATAACCTCTTCTCGCTCTTGGGCATTTAGGAGGTAAGGGCTATGACTTTGTTGTCTGCCACATATATGCCCCAGAGCGTACAGCACCATATCCAACATCAGTTGCTCCAAACCATCATCACCAGCCACTACTTTAGGTGTATCCTGACTTAGCTTCTTTAAAACTTTGGGGGTTCTTTCAAGGATTTGTTGAGCTAAGTCTTTACTGGTGGTAAGGAGATGGTTTTGCGTATGTTTGAGTTGTTGGCAATAGTGGAGGATATGCTGTTGCATATCTCTTTGTTTAGTTAGATACTTACTAAATTGGGTTTTACTTGGGTTAGAGGTGAAATGAAGTTGCCAAGGAGTTGCAACACTTGTATTTTGCTTAAAGCAACTATAGCTCTTAGAGAATACTTTTTCTTGCTTTTGATCTTGATCTTGCCTTAGAAGATCTTGCCTTAGAAGATCTTGCCTTAGAAGATCTTGCCTTAGAAGATCTTGACCTTGCCTTAGAAGATCTTGACCTTGCCTTAGAAGATCTTGACCTTGTCTTAGAAGATCTTGACCTTGTCTTTGATCTAGATACTGCCTTAGATCTTGCCCTTGCCTTCGATCTTGATCTTGCTCGCGCTCTTGCCTTCGAGTTTGTGCCTCTGTATCTTTGTTAGAGTTAGAGTTACAACTCAAAGATAAATCTGCTCCACCATAGTGCAAGTAATTATCTTCAAGTAATTCTTGGTAGCTGTTTACTGTTTTTACAAAGCAGAGAAAGTACTTAACCTTGTACTTGAGATCTTGTAAAGTCTCAGGAGTAATTCTTCTTGTGCCCATTACAGCCTCTTGCAAGTGCTTTTTGACCTGCGTTACCGTAGAACAAAGACGAAGCTCTCTACACAGTTTTAAAAAGTACTCAAACACCTGTACTTGCTTGAGAAAGCCCTCTGCATGTCTACCAGCCAAGGATAACTGTTGTTTGTACAACAGAGAATCTTTGGCGATTAAAACTTCTAAAAAGTTTTGATGCAGGGCAACAAACTCAAGAGTGGTGAGAATGAGATGGTACCTGCTTTGTTTTTTGAGCTGCTGGATACAAGGGAGATTTAACCTTTCTCCGAGGAGGATAAAGAAATTCGTTTGCGTGGTACTTTTCGTAGTATTTTTCTTTGTCGTCTTAGCTGTTTTGGCAGTTTTAGCTGAAGTACGCTTTTTCTTCTTAGAAGAAACTTGCACTAAAACTTCCTGACTAAATACTTGCAAAGTCTTGCCTATCCCCAACATGTTAGTATCTTTATCATCTAGTTTTTCCAAATCTGTAAACAGGTTTGGAACTAGAGACAGAGATATATTTTTCCAAAGTCTTATGGAGCTTGGACGATTAGAAGAGCTAGCATTGTAGGAACTACTAGAATTGCTAGAACAACTAGAACCTCTAGAGTTACAACAGTTACTAGAACCGTATGCAATGCTAGCAACGCTAGCTGAATTTACATACTCGTCCAAGCTTGGTAGATAATATTCTATCTGGCTTGCTCCCCAAGCTTCTTGTGCTAGTTTGGCAGTTTGCCAAATCTCTTGCGCTTGGGAGATCAAGTCTTGCTTAAAAAAGCTTTTCCTATCAGGGGCTGATTCTATCCAAGATACAGCTGTAGCTTGCTGGTAGTTAAACCAGTTACCCCGCTGTTGCTGTAAATTTGGTATAGAAGCTTCTTTAAACAAAATCTGACACTTATAGAATATGTTTCGGTACTTGCTTAAGTACCTAAGCTGAGAGATGTTTTTTAACCCCTCATATGGTTTTTTGTTGGATGCTTTTTTGGACTTTTTACCTAACTTAGCATTAAGATTTTTACTTAAGTTAGTATTGAGATTTTTCCTTAAGTTAGCATTAAGCTCCTGCCCACCACTTACGTCAAACACCTGCCAAGGTGTTGATGGCAAGCTCAAAGCTTGCAATTCCTCCTCATTTATCTGCATTAATGTATATGGATATTGCTCCACCAACTTCTGCATGAAGTTGTTGAGCATGTTTCTATTTGCCAAAAATACTTTGGGCTTAAACTTTTGTCCAGAGCTTTTTAAATTAGTTGCTTGATACAACTCATTGTTTACAATGCTATTTAAAAAGATCTTGTTACCAATATCTTTGGCATCAATATTCTGGGAGCTCTTTACTAAAGAATTGAACAAGCACCCAGAAATAAGAGGCACTTTACTCATAGTCACCCCATTTTTTTAAAATAGGAGATAATTCAAAGTAATCTTTTCTATACCAAAGCTAAAAAGAAAACTATTATTACGGCTTATCAAGAATACTTAGATGCAACTTAGATACAACTCAAACTCATCTAATCCTCGTGGGAAAGCAACTTAAACAAATTTGTAAATCAAAATATCCAATCTACTTAACTTACTTAAGTTGCGCTAAGGAATACACTTAACAAAACGTAATATTATCAGTTGACTACTTTATTTACCGGTTTAGTAAAATTTTAAACGTATGCCAAGTAAGCAAGCTTACTTAACTTTCTTTTTACGAGCTTTTTGCTTCTTACTAGATACTTTATTCTCTTTTTGTCGCAAAGCTCGAGTAAAACTTCTATAGTGGAGTAAAGCTTCTGAAGCTTCTTGGTTAATTAGGTTAAGATCTAACTCCTCATATTTGTTATGGTTGTTATCTTGTGTCATATCGCTCTCTAAAAACGTAAAACTCAAATCAAACTGGTTAATTCAAATTGAATTTGTAAATCAAAGTAAAACTAGTAAATTCTGCTTGTGAATTTGTTAATTCAAGAAAACTAGTTCTTCCAAATGGAAGAGGTTAGTGAAAATTATTAATGTAGAAATATCCAAAGATCTAAAGGTTCAAAGTCTCAAAGGTTCAAAGTCTCAAAGGTTCAACACCCCAAGATCCCATGTCTTTATCTATACCTCCTTGAAGCAAGGTAAGGACATACTTGTCCTTACACCTACCCCTTACTCTTTACCAAAACCAAAATACTTTACCGTTTAACTTATCTTTGCTTACAGCACCAAAGTAAACGCTATCAATACTTGTTGGATCATCTCCCAACATCCAGTATTGTCCCTCTGCTAAAACTAAACGTCTTTCTTGTAATGGCATTTCCTCTAACCTTTGCACAATAACTTCAGGAAGCTCTTTGATAAAAATTCCATTAACAAATAACCCCTCTAAAGTTAGATCAACAAAGTCTTGCGGATAAGCTATTAAGTACTTCACAAATTTAGTATTAGCTTCTAAGCTTTTGATTAAGTTAGTGTTGGTAAAAACGTAAAGATCTTGTTGTAATAGTGCCATACGGTTAAGATGTTCTTGAGCTTTGACTTCTTGGAAGATCATCGGTAGGTTTGCCGTAGGCAAACTTACCGCTTCTTTTTCAATCATCAAAGCTGGTAAAGAGCCAATGGTTAAATCAGCCCATTGAGCTCCGTAAACGTATTGCCACATTTCTAAATCGTAAAGATCAACTTGTACTTTTGCCATACCAAAGTAAACTCTTGTTCTTGTTTCAACTTCTTGCTGATACAACCAAGTGTTTAACTGACGGTAGAAGTCACGACGATTACTTAAATCTTTACTCAAGCATCGCATTTGCAATTGTTGAGCTGGAGAAAGCTTGCCATACCATGAAGCATAAACACTTAGAACTCCTCGCTCTTTAACCTCAAGTAAAGGTGAAGAAAAATAAAACCTGCCTGCGACAATAGAGGTGGTTTTTTGAGGATCAATGCCAAGATGAAGAAGTTGGGGTAGGAAGTAGGCGGTTAAAGCGTAGGTTACACCGCCAGCTCCTAGGAGCAAGGCAAGCTTGCGATACCAAGCTCGGTTAGGTTTGCGATCTTGACGGTCTTGCTTCTTGTTCTTGTTGCTTTTGGTAAATGTTGCATTATTGTTCACCTTACCTCCCTTGGAATTATCAATCTATCTCTATCTTCACTTGCTTTAAGTTACTTTGCTATCTTTACTAGACTAGCTTGAAGTTACTTTATAGCTACTTAACCCCTCTATGGTGGTTAAGTAGCTTAAATTGTTTTAACTTATTTAACTCCTCGATGGAGTTTAAATAAGTTAAGTTGTTCTTAGTGTCCTAACCCCACTTTGCTATATTCCTGATTTTTGTTTTCTTTTCTTCTGCACTAGTTTGTTTTCTTCTGCACTAAGGAATATTTCAAAGTTACGAAAGGAGAAAGATCTATGCTAGTCTAATAATCCAGTAGTTTATTAACCTAGCAGTCTAGTAGCTCCGTAAACTCGTAGCTCTGTAATCTCGTAACCTGTAGCCTAGTAAACCTGTGTAGTCTGGTACCCCAGCATTCTAATAGTTAACTTGCTCTAGTAAAACAACTTGGGCACGATCACCTGGAAGGATTTGAGACTTTTTCACCATCACGGCAGCCATCGCATTTGCTTGACTACAGCTAGTTGGTTCCCAAGTAAAAACGTTCCCACTATTGTTAACTAACCATAGGGATTTTACTTTTATCCCCGCGTAGTAATAGTTAGTTGGTTGAAACTCTTGTTCACGTTCTATTACCACTCCAGTCGGTAAGCAAGTTAACGCAGGGTAGTCGCTTTTTTTCTTCAACTCAAGTAAAGCTAGTTCTGTAGCTCCGAGTTCGGTTGATAGCAAGGTAAAGTTTTGTAAAGAGTAAGTTGAGTGCTTAGCTTTAGGAATAGCTTTGGCGCTGTTGGTTAACTCAACTGTGTGGCGAATTAAACGTCCTAGGTTGAGCATGTACTCGTCTGCGCTTAGATCTTGCTGCGCAAGCATAGTTTGCGCTTGCAAGATCTCCGGCACAATTACTTGGTAGTTGTATACTTTTTTGCCTGTTGGTACTAAAGTTAAACTTAAAGTACGATGTGGATAATCTTGATCACGAACAACAATAGTTACTTGTTCGCTACTATCGGTTGCTAACAGTAGATGCGAACCGCGTGACATCATTTGCACTTGTCCGTCTACGGTATCAGCGACCAAGCTATTAAACGGTAAACTGAAGTTATGTAACTGCCCAGCTACAACTTGCACTTGGTAGTTACCTCCAAAATTTGCCAAGATAATCTTTTGTTTGAGTTCTTGGGCAAAGGTCATCGTTGAGGAAAATAACCCCGCAAGTAAAGCGAGAGGTAAAGACAAATACAAAGGCAAAGGAAAAGGTAAATGCAAAGATAAAGACAAAAAAGAAAAAGGCTTAGTTACTTTCATAAAGAGCTCCTAGTTATCTAGCAAGGAAATACTTTGAAGTTGACGGATACGCGGAACATAGTCTTGTAAGTCCAGACGCATACGAAACTCATGCGGGTTTTGTAAGCGATTACCAGCAGCGTCAATAATGGTAGATAAACCTTTGATAATAACCTCACCTGTTGCTTGCTCAAAGTATGCTTGGGTAATAATAAAAGTCATATCCATGCGTTTTTCTTTGAGGCGTTGCATGTCGGCAACTAACTGCTTACGAAACTGGGAGTAGTAATCTGGAGCAACATACTGACTAATACTTTCAAGGACAAACAAACCATTGTCTGCGGTTACATTACCTAAGAGCAAAGCCATGGAAGTAGCAAAGCTTACCGCGTAGCTACGCGTTAAGCTATGCGCACGCACTTCCAAAGGTTCACTGGCAATCATTGGTTGCACTATCACTATTGGTTTACTTGTTACCTGAAAGTAACAACTAAACCCCAAACCTAAAGCCAGCACTAAGTTTGTTCCCAAAAGTAAAGTGGTGTGGTTTTTTAGGCGTTTAACTTTTTGATCCCAGTCACTAAACTTCATAATCAGAGGCTCCATAGACAAAAGTATCAACAAAAGGATTTGGGAAACTGTAGCAGCGCAAAGGAATCAAACCGTAGGAGTAAAGAAAGTGCCCCAAGTAGTTTGCTTTTAAATGCGCGTTATACTTACGGATGCAGTAACTTAGAAAAAATCCTAACCCCGCCCAAAACCACAAACTCCCAAAGTAAGATCCTAAAGCTATTCCCGATAAAATCGGAATAGCTTCAGGCAAAGGCCAAAGCAAAAAATACACGGGATCATCGATATAACGAGATAACTTACGTAATGGCATTTGCCCTCCTAGATTGGGTTGAGTTTGTGCTAGATTAGCTTGAGTTGGTGCTAGATTAGGTTGAACCTTTCCTAGAGTAAGTAGGTTAATTATTTAGTTCTTCCTTTCAGTTGGTTGTTGCTTACATCTAGTTTAGCAGTGTGTACTTCTTGTTTAAGTAGCTCTACTTCTCATCTATCCTTGCTGTAACTACCGTGATTACCTTGATCAACATTGATTACTCAGCAGTTAGTTTCCCTAACTACTATGTTCTAAATACTTTCACAAGCTACTCTAACCACTTTTACTACATTCTTGAGCTACTTTCGCTAGTTACGCAAACTACTTTCGCAGGAGGTTTTAACTACCTCTCCCTTCTTTCAGAACGAGCAAATAGTTAATTGCTTGCCAGAGATCACAATGGTACAGCTCTTGCAAACGTTTGAGAGCAGCTTGGTCTACGGCATTGGTGGAGTAGAGTAGTTGAATTTTAGGAGCAACAATCAAGCGTCCAACACCTGTGCCGTAATCAGTCAGCATAAAGATCTCGGCGTAATGTCCTTTACGGGTTTTTAATGAAGTAATCTGACGAATAGCATGGGCGTCAAGAATTAACTTGTCTTGGTTAATAAGCTGTTTGATGGTTTCATCTTTTTGGGCTAGGAGGTAATAGTTGGCAGAGTTGGCAGCTATTGCTCTCCCTGAAGGAGTTGAGTACAAGTCCTCAATTGATTGGGTAATGGTAACCACTGCTCCGTTGTATTTACGAAAACGGCGGTAGCCGGTTTCGATAAAGTAAGAAATAGTTTTGGACGCAAGTAAATCCCAAGCCTCGTCAATAAACAAAACTTTTTGGCGCTCTTTTTGTCCACCAATCATTTGTTGGTTAACTGCAAAAATAAGTTGTAGGAGAACTAGCTGCTGGAGGTCTTTACGCCCAGAGAGCTCTTCGAGCTCGAGGACAACAAGACGCGCTTTGGTTTGCGCTTCAAGCTCTTGAAGCAAGCTAATCATGTTGCGACTACTTTCTTTGAAGTAAACCCCGTAAGCACCTCGACTGGTAAAAGGAAAGATTTGCACGGCAAGGTCTTGTAAACGCTTGTCCTCTTGCTCTTCAAGCGCTTGGGCTAAGCGATCAATGGTAAGACCTGCTTGGTATTGATCCCACAAATCTTTAATTAACTGCTTAATCGCATTGGCTTGGTACTCACTGAGAAGATCTTTAGGAGAAATCATTGCCTGGATTAAAGTAAAGACCATGTCCGCATCTTGTTCATAGTTGCGAATTAAAGAAAAAGGATTAATGTTGATCTCGGCATCAATACTAAACTCCACAAACTCCCCGTGGTAAACTTCAGTTAGCTTTTTATAAGAGCGACCTATGTCAATAATCCAGCATTGGGCGCCGGTAGCTAATAAGTTAGCAACCATTTCATTTACCAAGAAAGACTTACCTGAACCTGATTGCGCTGCAATACAGCAGTTAAAGTTCGTTTGCGAAGCAAAGAGATCTAGGTTCAGTACTTGCCCCGTACGACTGACTAGTGGCACAATTGGCAAAGGTGCTCCTTTCCACTCGGCAAATAGTGGTAAGCAAACACTTGCCTGCGTAGTACTCATAGTTCGCTCTCTTTGTAAAAAACTACGTCCCCCCGGATCCTGATTTAATGGCAACGCATTAAAAAATACCGGCAATTGCACATGACTTTCAAAATCCAGTGACCACCCCAGCGTTTGAAAATACGACTTGATCTTGACCGCAAAGGCTTGAGCGCTGGCAATGCGGCTATTGGCTGGATACTTTTGCTTACTGTAATCTTGCCCTTGGCGTTGCGGTAAGGCGAGTTTGACCTTATCAAGCAGTTCCCAGTCTTGGTATTCAAGTTTGCTAGGGTCAGGTTTGCTGTCATTGCTAATGTCTGCTTGCTCTTGCAAGCCTTGGGCTTGCAAATAGTCAGCATAGGTTACCTCTGGAGGTAACCACGCAAGTAAAGTCCAACTTAACTTTACTAACTTATCCCCACTATTTAAATCATTGACCAGCACCTCAAAAGCTTCTGCCGTTTGTTTTAAACGGGGAACAAACCTCGCCAAAGGACCAGTCATTTGGCGCAAGGTATAGTTACGCTTGGTTTCCACCACCGCCTTAGAAGCCATTTGCTTAACAAAGTACAAACTACAAGTTAAAGCAAATTTGTGCGTAAGTGGAGTTATGCCGGTATAAAGGTCTCCTAGATAACTCACAGCTTGCCCACAGGCAAATTCGCTTGGGATTTCTAGTGTAGTAAATACTTGTACTAACTGTCCGTCTAGTTCGAGGCAGTTCTTATGGCGAGTAATGGTAGCACTTGGAGGTATAACTTGGTTAGCAAGAGTTTGTAAAGGATCATAGGCAGTAAACTTACTATCACTTTGCGCTAACTCTTGGTAGGTTTTACTCAAGAGGAGGTTACGGAGACAAAAGAGATAGTCGCGGTCGTTAAGACGATGTACTTGTCCAAAAATACTTTGCAAAGCCTGCTGGGTTTGCGCACAGTACTGTTGGTACTCAGCTAAAACCTCTGGGGTAATACTCCCTTTGTGATGAAGTTTTAAACTAACAAGGAGAATATAGTTACGGAGGTTACAGTTAGAGGAACCATCCTCTTGGAGGTTTTGTAAGAACTGCAAACGCATCTCGGTACTTTGCGCAAATTGCTTTTCTCCTAAACGTAAACGCTGATAAGTGTTGTAGTAAGGTAGTAAGTAGTCATCAGCGATTAGAGTAAAAGACAAGTAGCTTTGCTCGGGTAACTCGAGTTGTAACATACCGTGAATTTGGCTTTCTAGATCAGAATTAACCCCTGCAAGTGGTTCTGTTTGCCAAATGTAACCAAGGTAACCAGAAGAACATATGAACGCTCCTGTTGCTTGGTCAAAAGCTTGCACATCGAGATGATCAGCAAAAACGTGCATAGGTTCTCCTTAGTTGAGGGTGGCGATAAAAATTTATTTTCAAAGGTGCTCATATTGAGTTGGCACTGATATGATCGTACTCTTGAAGCTTTGCTAAGCTGTTTGCTAGCGAAGAAGATTACATCTGCCAAGCATAGTAATAAATAACCCCACTAAGCAACTTTGAAAATAAATTTTTGTTCGGTATTCGGTTTCTGTTTTTGATTACATCTGTGTATAGTTGTAGGTTGCTCTTTGTATCTGTTTGTAACTGTAAGTACACACTTGTACCTGCATGTAGTTGTAGAAATATGTAGTAGATTTATGTATCTGTATCTATCTGCATATAGCTTATGTAGATGGATCTACCTTTATGTAGCTAGATATAGCTATATGTAAAAGTCGAGAATAGCCTAGCCTCAACTAGGCTATTCTCTTCAAAAGGGCTGGAGAGGTTGTAGTCCTCTCGTAGGTAAAAAATAGCTCGAGCTTGTAATAAAGCTCCGAAAAATTTTTTACCGACTACTTAAAAAGTCACATTATGTGAGTTCTAAGCAACTCATTAGATTCCTTTATATTAAGGTTAATCATTACCAAGTAAATGCAAATGAAAATTTACCCTTACTTGACCAAAGTAAAAAAACTACAAGCTCCAGCATACTCGGTTAAAACTGCCAGAAGTTGTATTGGCTTAGAGTAGCTTGTCCTGCTTGACCTACCCCCATAATCGCATCGATTATGGTTGGAGCATTAGCAAAGATAATTGCCGCTCCGAGACCAATCACTACTGCAGTTAAGCTTTGACGCATAATCCCTGCTGCAATCCCAATAATGATTGCAAGTAAGGCAATAAACTTACCTAGCGGACCGTCTGTCCAAGCTACTAAGGTTCGGTAAATTGGATTAAAGACATCAGCCTTGGCTTGCAAGGTTGTCCCACTACCACCGCCAGAACTTGAACTTGAGCTTTGAGAAACCGCCATAGCAGCTTCGCTGGTAAGTAAGAAAATCGAACCGGTTAGTACCGCTGGGTAAAAGTATTTGGAAAGTTTTTTCATAATATTTATCGAAAGTAAAAAGTAGCTTACTAATTACGCAAGCATAACTAGCACACCAGCATAACTAGCAAATTAAACGTTAAAAACAAGAGTAAAAAAGGCTCTATCAACATAAGCTCATAGAGCCCCAACTCAAACAGAGATTAAATGAGGCCACTCAATTAATCTAACTTTCCTTAGCGAAGATAAGGAAGGAGGAGAAAACGACTAGGATAGGTTTGTTTGCCTATCATATTGGGAGCAAACCAGATATTGAGGTAAGCTTCCAAATTTGGACTAGTGTTTAAAGGAACATGTGGCGTTAAGGTAACTTTTTCTTGGTTAGGAGTTAACTCCTGACTTAAAAAAGTAGAAGCGTTAACGCAATTAGCTCTAGGCTCTTGGCAATAGAATTTATTGTGTCCTATGTCCAAAGAGCTACAAGCAGTTAAACTACTTGCCAAGCAGATGCTTGCAAAGAGCGAGAATAAGGTTTTACCCAGCTTACAACTAGTTGAGCTAGTTGAGCTAGTTGAGCTAGTTGAGCTAGTTGAGCTAGTTGAGCTAGTTGAGCTAATCGTGATAGTTGAACTAGTTAGACCAGTTGAGTAAGTCGGTAAAGAGTTTGTTGAACTTATCGCGGTCATTGATTACCTGCCTCCAGAGTTTGCCAACTACTGCCGAGCACAGCTGTAGGTAGTTGTTGACTTTGTAATGGGCGAGCATTGATCTTCTTGTCAGATACTGTGAGGTTGATCGGTGAAGTAATTACGAGATCTATTTTTACCCCCGCTTGGACTTCAACTAGAGGGAACATCTTGTTGGCTAAGCTAAGGTAAAAGTTCGCAACACGATCGAGCGCTCTAGCTGTGCCTTGTAAACTTCCTCCTAGCCCAGCGTCACCTAAATTAGTGACACTTCCAGGATAACCAGCCACTACGACATCAGGACGAGAGAAAGCTCCGCTCACTCCTTCAAGAAAACCAACCGCTAGACTTTTGGCAATAAGAGAGCCTTGTTTGCTGACTAAACGTCCAGCAATGCCAAGTTTACCGTCATCACCGACAGCGTAACCTTTGACTTCACCTTCAACTATGTATCCCTGGTTGTTGATACAAGATAAGGTCTGGAGACGCATAAAAGCACGATGAGAGCTTATATCCCCATACGAACTTAAGAGAGCAAAGCAGGATTCTAAACTTGAGCGATACTTATTTGGTAAAAAGTCCAAGTTGTCTAACTTCACCAATACAGGGTAAGGGTCTGCTTTGGCTCCGTCGGTAGTTGGTGCATCAACTCCGGTAACTAAGGTAGCTGTAAATACCGAACCGGAGGGGATGGCAATACTGGTATTTGCAGGGTTGCTACTCAAGCTACGAATGGTTAACTTGCGCTGCGGAAAGCCAGAACTAGTGTAAGTATTGCCTACGGCATAAGGATCTTGTCCTTGCCAGTGTGGGTACTCATACACATTTCCTATCCCCTCATAAGAGGTTGAGCTTTCATTTATCCCCACACCTAAATTAGAAGTATGTGGCGATGCTAACCCCGCACTAGTTGCAGGACTAGTTTGAGTAGCATGACCACCAAATGGAGAACTATAGGTATAGTCATTCGCAGAACTTACATTCTCTCCATAAGGATCACGTGGAAAATCTTGTTGATTAAAAGCGTTATTAGTCTTAATTCCACTCTCCCATTCCTCGAGGTTAAACTGGATTAACCTTTCAAAAGCAAGGTTGCGGAGATGTGGATAGTCTTGGATAAATTGATAGTAACGAGCACACTGCTCCTCTGGTGTTAAGAAAGCGAGTTCTTGCCACAAGTCTTGCCAAAGTTGTAAATGTTGTGCAGCTTGTCCTCCGGCTTGTCCTTCAGCCTGCCCATCTAACTGTGATGGCACAGCAAGGCTTGCTTGTCCACGGTCGGATAAATTGCCATTTGCATTTTGAGAGCTTGCAGACAAAGGCGAGCCTGCGGACAAAGGCGCACTAGCAGACAAAGCTTGGGTTTGCTGGCTCAACTGTTCTGTCAGGGTTTGGATTTGGCGCTGAAGATTATCAATTAGAAGTTTTTGTTGATCAAGGGTATTGCTGAGGGAAGCTAGGGTAAAGTCATCTAACCTCTCTGTATTTAACACTTTGAACTGTTGCTCTGAACTAACTGGTGACAAGTTTGGTTTACTTGGCTCATAGACCACAAAACCAATCGCACCGATAAGAAAGATCGCTACCGCACTCAAAACCAGACGTTGCTTAGCTCGGGGGGTTAATTTGTCAAATAATGCCCTTCTCATAGGGATAACTTCCTATTTCTTTTTTGGCAATGGGTTAATCTTTGCTTTTCTGTTCTGTTGTTTTATGTTTGGTTGTTTTGTTCTGTGTTTGTTGGTTGTTGTAGTTGTTGTGCTTGTTGTAGTTGTTGTTTATTAGTTTGTGGTTTTTATCCTCCATTTTGTTTAGTGGTTGAACCTAGGGGTTGGGTTATTTAACTAGCTTGGTTATGTTGTTTAAGTTTTAAGACAGTATTGCGCAATGGGAGTAAATATATAGGGTAAGTAGTTTGGGTAGTAGAGTAGAGTTAGTCATGCCCAGCGTAAGTTAGTTAAGAAGTTGTCAAGCTTGGAAATAACCTCTTAAATAAATTAGACTGTTGACTAGAATTACGATATAGGTAGATAAGACAATAGACCATAGAGCAAAGCATTGTATACCTGTGCGATATCTAGAGAGGCGCACCTAGCTGGATATCTAGCAGAATAAACCCAACTGGACATCTTAGGATATCTAAGAGAGCAGCGAGATACCTAGGTAGACATATTAAGGGGTAACGGGTTACCCCTTAATATAAAATTCCAATTTTTTAACTCTCCTAAAAAGTTATAACTCTCCGCAGAGAAACTTTTTATGGCTATCTTTTTTTGTAAAAGATATTCAGAAAACAACTTTTATCAAGTACTAAAGGTAATATAGCCTTCCCCCGAAGTTAGCTTTACAAGCAAAGCAAACTTCAACAAGCTAAATCTTCTCTAGCAAGAGATCAAAAATACTCTAGATGAAAGTTTTCTAGCTAGTTCATGCTAATTGCTGATTATGTTTATTAACTTCTTACTAACTTGCTAGCCTCTTGCTAACTTACGTTAGCTTGAAGTTAAAGCTGGTAAACTTAACAAGCAAGTACTAAAACTGCTAGCTGAACAATTATCTTTTGTAGATTATGACGCAACCTTTAAATGAGCTAAACTTGTAACTATATTGTTGATAATTAAGTTATGTTAGTGGTAGTAGTTATTGCTGTAACTCTACCTTAAAGGTTTTTTGTTTTTCTGTATGACTTCATTTTATGCTATTTTTATCTGAAGTAAAGGATAACTTACCTCACGGCAATTTATAATTTTTTGGTAGTAAGAAGAAAGAAAATAAATTTGCAAAAAACGGGAAGGTGGTGAATTTAATGGGTTAAACTCGTAGATTTTTTATTAAAAACGAATAACAGCATTAGCTGTTTAACCTACCTTAAGGTTAAGCAAAACTCGCTTTTTAAGAACAAAATCAAATAAGTAAAAGTAACTTTTTTAAATTAAAAATCAATTATTTATAACTTAAATTTACATCTCGGCGGTGGAGTTGTAATGCCAATCTTACAAGGTTATAACTAATTATCAAAGATTTACGTAAGCAAATTGCAACGGATTTTCTGCAAGTTTTGCAAAAACTTTTTGCTAAAAAATTTAAATTTTATTGCTAAAAATTAAATTTAATTGCAAAAATAATTCGCTTTTAGAGTAAAAATTGCTGTTTAAAATCAAAAAATAGCTAAAAAATTAAATTAATTTGCCAAATTAAGGTTTACCTCCAAAACCAAAACCTTAAGCTTAAATTAATTCTTGTTCAACCTGTTCAACAGTTCAGTCTGTTTAACCACTTCAACAGTTCTGTCTGTTCAACCACTTCAACAGTTCTGTCTGTTCAACCACTTCAACAGTTCTGTCTATTCACCTGTTCAACCATCATAGTCATAGCAAATAACAAGTATTAAGTAATAAGTAGATCAAGGGTAAAGTGCAATTACAGGACAAAGAATAAAAAGAGCAACCTAAATTTTTAGATTTTT
>NZ_NRHC01000028.1 GCF_003585885.1 Psittacicella hinzii
TCTTACGGGAGTTAGTTTTTGTTGTTTGAGCTGTACCCCAAATGCTAGACAAAATAGAAGTCTACACTAAAGAAGTATCGCCTATATAGAGAACATAAGCTACACGAATCACAAGTAGAATCGCTAAAACTAAAATTACAGAACCTGAAAATAGTTCTACTTTTACCCTAAAACTAGGGGTAGCAAAGCGTTTAGAAATAAAGTTAACCATTACCGCTAAACAAAACCACCAAGCTAAACCAATAAATACTGATAAAGCTCCTAGAATTACAAATTGCTCACCAATTGGCATAGCAATATCTGCACGTAAAAATTGTGGTAATGTACTTACAATAAAGATAAACGCTTTAGGATTTAAGATATTAACTAAGAAACCTTTAGTGCAACAACCCCAGTTTGACAACTCTTCTTTTTTATCTAATTTATAAATTGAGAGATCTGAGTCTTCACCACCATTCTTTAATTTCTTGAGATGGAGGTATTCTGTGATTGATGATCTTAAAATATTTACTGCTAAGTAAATTAAGAAGAAAGCACCGAGGATTTGCACACCACGGAATACTAAAGGATAAGTAGTAAAGAAAGTAATAGCGCCAATATAAGTTAAGAGTACATGCACAGCTATCCCTGTTTGTACCCCAATACCAGCACATATACCATAACTACGTTTCTTTAAAGAAATCGAACTAATATATACAAAATCTGGACCAGGTAACACTACCGCAATAAAGGTAAACATTGACCAGGCTAAAATAATATCAAAGCCCATTTACTTAACTCCACTTTGTGGTCTAATCGAACTTTATTTTTATAATTGATCTTTTACTTAAAAACTTTAGCCCCGTTTGTTAAAACAAGAACTTTATTTTAAATTACACAGATGTTAAGCTAATTTTAACTGAACTATAGAGCTAAGAAAAAAGCTTAATACATCTCAATAAACCACCAAGCTAAGTGAACAAACAGCGCTCCCGCTATAATTAATAAGCAAACGCCTCCAACCAACTCTAGTTTGATTCTAAAACTTGCAGAGGAGAATTTGTCAGCTAAATAGCTTACTAAAAAGGCTACAACTGTCCAGTGGATTATCCCTAAAGCTAAATTAACCGCATAGAGAATAAACATTTGCAGATCTAAACTAAAACTTTCACTAGCATCTACAAACTGCGGTAAAACAGTCGCCATAAAAATAAAGCATTTTGGATTAAGCAGATTAGTAAATAATCCAAGGCGGTAAGCTTTAAAGCCGGACATGCTATTAGCTGCTTGAATTTGGATATCTTTATCAATTTGCGCTAAGTCCTTACCTTCTACTTTAGCTTGAGCGTATAAGTTATTTAACTCACGACGTCGCTTAAGCGCCGAAGATAAAATTAAATAGGCAATATAAAGCAAATAGCACGAACCAATAAACTGAATTATCTCAAATAACGTATAGTTGTAAGTTGCAATTGCTATTGAGAAAAAATAGGATACGATAGAATGGGTAAGTACCCCTGTTTGTAAACCTAAGGCAGTTAACAAACCTAAACGGCGTGAACGTAAGCTTACAGAGGAAATACAAAAGAAATCCGGTCCAGGTAAGGCATTACCAACCATAACTACGAGTATCCAAGTGGATAATAATTCGTATGACATACACTAATAAAAAATGACGCACATAGTAAATTATGTGCGCTCTTGAGCTGTTGTTGCGTTTAAAAGCATTAAAGCTTGTTTAACATCAGCATTAGTTAAATTTAAACTGGTTAAAATTTCTTTATAATTTTGTGAAGCTCTGGAACCAACAACTTTTAATTGTTTGGTAAAAATATTAGCTTTTCCTTCAATTTGGACAGTTAAGCTAATTGCTTTGGCAATTACTTGCGCTTTATCTTCAGTTGTTAGCATAGCTAGAGAATCATGAATGATGTTTCTCGCTAAATTACTACTTACAATACATTGTTGCAGTAAAGCAATGTGGTGAGTTAATACTGCATCAGAGATTTTGTAGTTATTAGTTATTGCTTTAGTATAAATTTCGATAAAGCTAGCATCTAAATATTTTTTATCTGCAAATTGCGTGGTTAAAGTGTAAACAGCTTGTAAACTTGAGCCTCTAAAGTCGTCTTTGGCAGGTTTTAATTTTTGAAAGTAAATAATAAATAAGCCTGCAATTATAGCTATTACAATAACTAGACTAATTAATATTGGCATAAACCTTTTCCGTATTACCCTTTAAGGTAACTACTTTTTAATAAAAATTCATTGTAAATCTGTTCGTGATTAACTTCTCTATTATATATCATTTTCAACAAGATCAAAAGAAAAAAGATCACCCATAAGGATGATCTTTTTTCTCGTTAGGGCAAACTACAGTAATTACTATCTACCCTATAACTAATCTGCTATTGTTAATACTCAAACTACAAAATAGTCTGTTACTTAATTTAGCATTTAACTTATCACTAATAGCTTTTAAATTATCTTAGAGATTTGCTATCTTAATGCATAATTAATAGCTCGACAAGTTATTATTTATAGCTCAACTAAGTTATAGCTCAACTAAGAAGCGCGCTAAAGTTTGTAAACCTCTACCTGTAGCTCCAAATGCTAAATTAGGACCACCACGACGGTTAAAGGTACTTGAAGCATCAATGTGTAACCAACCTTTTTGGTAATCTTCCACAAAGTAAGATAAGAACGCAGCCGCTGTTGAAGCTCCAGCGCTTTGCGTTACAGAGCCAGTATTGCTAATAGTTGCATAAGGACTCGTAATTTGACTACGGTGGAATTCTGCTAAAGGTAAGCGCCAGAATAACTCACGAGTTTGCTCTGCAGCACTAAATACTTTAGCAACTAATTGATCATCAAAGCTTAGTAAGCTATGGTAATCAGTTCCTACAGCTACTTTAGCAGCACCTGTTAAAGTTGCAGCATCTAGGATAACTTCAGGACGTCTACCATTATTTGCGCTTGAAGCTAAGATTAATGAATCAGCCAGAACTAAACGACCTTCAGCATCAGTATTATCAACTGCTGCAGTTACACCATTTGGGTAAGAGATTACATCACCCACACGGAAAGCATTTGAGCTTACCATGTTTTCCGCACAACTTAAGAATAGTTTTACACGTTTATTTAAACCAGAAGCAATTGCTAAAGCTAAACTCGTAGTCATTAAAGCAGCGCCACCCATATCTGAACGCATAGTTGACATAGCATCACTTGGTTTCAATGAGTAACCACCTGTATCGTATGTAATACCTTTACCTACTAAAGCAGCTACTACAGGCTCTTCAGGATTACCAGATGGATTGTAGTCTACTTCAACTAAACAAGGTTTGTTTTGCGAACCACGTCCTACAGTATAAGTACCTACAAAACCACGTTCAAGTAATTGCTCAAATTTAGTAACATTTACCGTTAATGCTTGCTCTTTACCAACACTAGCAGCTGACTCTTGTAAGCGAGCTACAGCTTTTTCTGCAAGTTTTTCCGGAGTTAAAGTTTCAGCATGCTCGTTAATTAAGTCACGCAAAAAGTTCATATGTCCATTTACACGGGCAAAATCTTCTTTTACCGCTTCCGGAACTGTAAAACTTTTTGCGTCACGATTATCAAGACGTGGGGCATAGAAACCTTGCGCAAATGCTAAAGTTGCGCGTAAACAAAACTCTTCAGGAAGTTCAAACTCTTTAAAGTTTGATTGACGACAAGTACGACCTAATTTCTGAAATAAATCAATTCTTTCATCAACTGATGGTTTTTCAAATTCCCCTGAAGCATTCTTTTTACCTACGTATACAGTATAAGACTGTTCATTTTCGGTTAAAGTTAAAACAGGGTTTACTCCATTTGCATAGTCAGGCACTGGAGCTTTTACAATTTTAATTTGTACCATGGGGTAATATCCTTAAAAACTTTTTAAATCTCTTCATTTATTTTACCCCTAGTTTTTAAAAAAGTCTTTAGTTTTAATAAAGCAAAAGGTCTGGAGTTTCCTCCAGACCTTTTAGGTTAATTAATTTAACAATTAATTATTGACCTTTAACAGCTTTACGACCTAAGAACGGTGCTTTGTCACCTAATTGTTCTTCGATACGGATTAATTGGTTGTATTTAGCAACACGGTCAGAACGGCTCATTGAACCAGTTTTGATTTGACCAGCAGCAGTACCTACAGCTAAGTCTGCAATTGTTGCATCTTCAGTTTCACCTGAACGGTGAGAAATTACAGCTGTATAACCTGCTTCTTTAGCCATACGGATAGCTGCTAAAGTTTCAGTTAATGAACCGATTTGGTTGAATTTAATTAGGATTGAGTTAGCAATACCTTTCTCAATACCTTCTTTTAAGATTCTAGTGTTAGTTACGAATAAATCGTCACCAACTAATTGGATGCGGTTACCTAATTTTTCAGTTTGGTAAGCCCAACCAGCCCAATCAGATTCATCTTGACCATCTTCGATAGAGATGATTGGGTATTCTTCTGTTAATTGCGCTAAGTAATCAGTGAACTCGTGAGAAGTGAATACTTTACCTTCACCTTTTAACTCATAAGTACCTTTTTCTTTGTTGTAGAACTCAGAAGAAGCACAGTCCATAGCTAAAGTAATGTCTTGACCTAAAACATAACCAGCTTTTTCAACAGCTTCTTTAATACATGCTAAAGCTTCAGCGTTTGAACCTAAGTTAGGAGCGAAACCACCTTCATCACCTACAGCTGTATTTAAACCACGTGCTTTTAATACTTTAGCTAAGTTATGGAATACTTCAGCACCCATACGTAAAGCTTCTTTAATGTTTTTCGCACCAACTGGTTGAATCATGAATTCTTGAATATCAACGTTGTTATCAGCGTGCTCACCACCATTTAAGATGTTCATCATAGGTAATGGCATAGAGTAAACGCCTGGAGTACCGTTTAATTCAGCAATGTGTGCATATAAAGGTTGTTTTTTGCTTGCAGCAGCTGCTTTTGCGTTAGCTAAAGATACAGCTAGGATAGCATTTGCACCTAAGTTTGTTTTAAAATCAGTGCCATCTAAATCTAACATTTTTTGGTCAACTTCAGCTTGATTTAAAGCATCTAAACCAACTAATGCTGGAGCGATAATATCGTTTACGTTAGAAACAGCTTTTAAAACACCTTTACCTAAGAAACGTGCTTTATCACCATCACGTAATTCTAAAGCTTCACGAGAACCTGTTGAAGCACCTGATGGAGCAGCAGCTAAACCAACTGAACCGTCAGCTAAATGAACTTCAGCTTCTACTGTTGGGTTACCACGTGAATCGATAATTTCTCTACCAATGATTTTTACAATTTTAGAAGACATAATTAAACCTTAATTTAATTTGAACTTAAAACTTATTCTCAGGTAACGCAAGCATCTACTCCCAATGTAGATAACAACATGAGAATAAGCATTCAGTGTTGTATTAATTGGCATTATTATACTCTAAATGTGAAGTTTTTGCTAAAAATTCACAAGCACTTCACAAAAATCCTGCCTTTTCTTCTAGCTATAAAATTGCTCAATTTATCATACTAAAGCGTCTTATTCTATAATTTTCTAGAAAAAGAGGCTAATTAGAGAAAAAAGTTTTTGCAAAAATAAACTCTTACACTGATAATTTTTTAGGCAAAACCTTCTAAACTAGTCAACTAATAACATTCAATTATCATGCTCCTCGACTAGATTTTTTAAAGAAAATAACCCCTACAAATTGCAAGAGAACCAAGTAACAAATTGAAAGTATAGTAAACTCAAATACTAGTTATAGTTAGTTCATCATATAGTAAAGATAGACTCATCGCAAGATCATAGTAATGATCATAATAAGCTTTATACAAGTAGCAAAAATTTTAAAAAATTTAAGAGAAAAAGTCCTACGTAAAACTACGTAGGACTTTTCTCTTAATATTATTTTTTACGATTTTCAATGCTTGCACGAATGAAGTCAATGAATAGAGGTTGACCTTCTCTTGGAGTAGAAGTAAACTCTGGGTGACATTGACAAGCAATAAACCATGGGTGATCTTTTAATTCGATCGCTTCAACTAAACCGTGGTGTTCTGAAGTACCTGCAACTACCATACCATGCTCTTCTAAAGTTGGTACGTATTTTGAGTTAACTTCATAACGGTGACGGTGACGCTCTACCATGTTACCGTGGTAAAGATCGTAGATACGTGTACCTTTTTGTAATTCGATCTTATTTGCACCTAAACGCATAGTACCGCCAAGCTCTTCTAGGGTACCAGTTTTAAGTACATCAACACCCCACTCAGAAATTAAACCAATTACTGGGTTAGAAGTGCTTGTATCAAATTCAGTTGAGTTAGCATCAGCAAAACCACATACGTGACGAGCAAATTCAATTACTGCTACTTGCATACCTAAACAAATACCGAAGTAAGGTACTTTGTTTTCACGTGCATATTGTGCAGCTAGAATTTTACCTTCAACACCACGATTACCAAAACCACCTGGTACAAGGATACCATCGTAGCCAGCTAACATTTCAGCAGCACCACGAGCTTGTACAGTTTCAGAATCAACATAGTGGATATTTACTTTAGCACGATTGAATAAACCAGCATGTTTTAATGCTTCGTTTACTGATTTGTAAGCATCTGGTAATTCTACATATTTACCAACTAAAGCAATATTTACTTCAGTTTTAGGATTAGCTTCCTTGAAGATTACCTCTTCCCACTCACTTAAATCAGCAGGTTTAACATTTAAATTAAATCTTGAACATAAAAGATCATCTAAACCTTGATCTGATAATAGACCAGGGATTTTATAGATAGAAT
Organism: Psittacicella hinzii; assembly: GCF_003585885.1. GTDB lineage: Bacteria > Pseudomonadota > Gammaproteobacteria > Enterobacterales > Psittacicellaceae > Psittacicella. Next base: position 6,806 of record NZ_NRHC01000028.1, read on the forward strand.
CAACATCTTTCATGCTAATTACTGCACGCTCTTCTACGTTACAGAATAAAGCGATTTTCTTACGCTCATTAACTGGTAAAGCAATTGTTGAACGGCAGATTAAAATATCTGGTTGGATACCAATACTTAAAAGTTCTTTAACTGAGTGTTGTGTTGGTTTAGTTTTTACTTCACCCGCTGTAGGTAAGTAAGGAGCTAATGATAAGTGAACAAAAGCTGTATTTTGACGACCAACACGAATTGATAATTGACGTAAAGCTTCTAAGAATGGTAAAGACTCTATATCACCAACAGTACCACCCACTTCTACAAGTGCAACTTGGTGTCCTTTAGCTGCAGCTAGTACTTTTTCTTGGATTTCATTAGTAATATGAGGGATTACTTGAATTGTATGTCCTAAATAATCACCACGGCGTTCTTTACGTAAAACGTCTGAGTAAACACGACCAGTAGTAAAGTTATTTAGTTTAGACATTTTAGTACGAATGAACCTTTCATAGTGACCTAAGTCTAGATCGGTCTCTGCACCATCTTCAGTTACAAATACTTCACCATGTTGAGTTGGACTCATAGTACCAGGATCCACGTTAATATAAGGATCCATTTTTAACATGGTTACGTCAACTCCACGAGATTCTAGTAGAGCAGCAATAGATGCAGCAGCAACACCTTTACCTAAAGATGAAACAACCCCACCTGTAATAAAGATAAATTTGGTTTGGAATTCTGAAGACATAATGTATAAATTATCCGATTTTTATAGAAAAAAAAATAAATTGCCTGTTCAAGCAATAAATGATTTTTCATCGATAACTGTGTCGTTTTAACCCGACATTTTATTTCTCCAGTATTATATCATTTTTCAATCACAAAAGAATTAAAATTTTATGCAAGCTAACTTTGGAACTAAGGATTTAGCTCAACTCTTTCTTAGTCAGTTCCCAAGTTTATCCGCCAAGATTTTTGTCCTTTAGTAGCTCTATTTTCCCAAAGATATAACTAAACTTGTGGTGTAAGTAGAACAAAAAACTACTAATTTTAACTAATTTAAGAACTATCTCCTTTAAAAAGTTAAACTTTGCTTCTATATTAATAAAGATTTGTCAAAGTAACGTTTTCAAAGTAACAAAAAGTAGTTAAGCTTAAAAAGTATACTAAAGAATTTAGATTAGTAGGAAATCACAGAATGTAATTATCTATTGTCCAGCTAATGATTAAACATCTAAAGATTAAAGTTAATAATTGGCAAGCTAGCAATTGTAATTTTTAATTTCTTATAGATTTATAATTGCACTACTTATAGACTTATAGTTGTACTACTTATAGATTTATGATTGTACTAATAAGTATCTTGCTCAATTTTTAACTAAATAGCATTACATTCTTTAGCTTAAAGACTTAGTAAATCTATAGGTTTTATTACTAAAAACCTCTCCTTTTCTATAAAAGAACAGATTTATTTTATCTCTTTAGTTGCAATTATAACTCTTAATATTCCTTTAGTTAAGTAATTTAGTCCTACTTTTTCCTAAAGCTCACTGCAGGAGTTACTCCTACTTTGCGTTTGTTTTATCTAAAATATTTCTCTTTCTTCTATATAATAGTTTCATTACAAGCAAATATATCCAAATAACACTTTACAAATCTTTTTCGCACTTTTGATGAAATAACTAGGACTTCTTACCCCCTAATTCGGTAGTAAAACTAGTATGTTTTTATGTTTAATTTTAGACTGTACCTATGGAGGCGTACTCTATTGCTAGAGACGTGAAAAGCTTACATGAGATTTCTAAAACGTTGGAGTCTAACTAGATTTCCTTGGTTTCTTTTATTTATTGTTGCCGTAGCAGGAAATGCTTTTGCTTATATCTTACAAGAATATTACAATATTCTTCCTTGCTATAACTGCGTGGTTTCTCGCTATTACCTTGCTGGTGTTGGTTTAGCGGGGCTACTTGGTTTCCTTGCTCCAAAAAACTTTGTTATTCGTTTCCTAGCTATTCTTTTATTTATTTATAGTTCTGTGCTAGGAATTGTAAATGGCTTTGAACATTTAAATATTATTTCTTCTTATCAAAATAATCCATTTAATCTTGGCGCTAGCTGCCCACTATATTTTGAAAAACTCTGGGGCTTACCACAAGAGTACATTCCACAGTTTTTTACACCAATAAGTAATTGTGAAAGTGGAGGTCCTGAATACTGTGGTCTAAATCTTGTACAATGGACTCTAGTATTCTTTATCGGTTTAGCTATCACCTCGATTTTAGTTTTATTAAGCCAATTCTTTGCTCCATATAAAAGTACAGGTTTAAAAACCAATAAGTCTTTTAGCATGAGAGGCTAAGACATTTGCAAAGCAAAAAGCACGATTTTATATCGTGCTTTTTCTTTGTAAATATCAAAAACAAATTACTAATTAGCATATAATATTAGCATAATCGGAATTTACTCACAGTTATGTCAGAAATTAAATTAATTGTTGCTTTAAATAACCCAGGAAGAGAATACGAAGAGACTCGCCACAACGCTGGCAAATGGGTTATGGATGCCTTATTGAAAGAATATAATGCTTCTTTACATCCAGAGAAAAAATTCTTTGGTGATGTTGGAGAAATCAATATCAATGGCAAGCGAGTTCGTCTTCTTTGTCCAACTACATTCATGAACCTTTCAGGTAAAGCTGTAGAACCTATGATGCACTTTTATGGCATTAAACCTGAAGAGGTATTAGTTATTCATGATGAAATGGCTTTAGACGTAGGTACTTGCCGCTTTAAATTTGCTGGTGGTCATGCTGGTCACAACGGTTTACGCGACATTCACCGTTTTGCTGGTGATAAATACTGGCGTTTACGTATTGGTATAGCTCACCCACAAGATAAAACTAAAGTTACAGGTCACGTACTTGGTAAACCTACAGCGCAAGAAAGAGATTTAAACCAACAAGCGGTTGCCAAAGCTGTACAAGGAATTGAAAGTATTTTCAAAATCGGCTTAGAAAAGACGATGAATACCTTTAATCAAAAATAGCAGAAAAAGATTATATCTAGTATAATTACAGGGTCAATTTTTTAATTTAAATTTAAGGAATATTCATGGGTTTTAGATGTGGGATTGTAGGATTACCTAACGTAGGTAAATCTACTTTATTCAATGCCTTAACTAAAGCAGGAATCCAAGCAGAAAACTATCCTTTCTGTACTATTGAACCAAATACTGGTATCGTACCTATGCCAGATCCACGCCTCAATGTTTTACAAGATATTGTAAAAACAGAAAGAGTTATCCCTACTACAATGGAATTTGTTGATATTGCCGGTTTAGTAGCAGGTGCTTCAAAAGGTGAAGGACTAGGTAACAAATTCTTAGCAAACATTCGTGAAACAGAAGCAATTGGTCACGTTGTACGTTGCTTCGAAAACGATGATATTATTCACGTTAATGGTCGTATTGATCCATTAGATGATATTGATACTATTAACACAGAATTAGTTTTAGCAGACTTAGACGTATGTGAAAAAGCAAGTCAACGTTTAGCTAAACGTGTTAAAGGTAACGATAAAGATGCTAAAGCAGAATTAGAAGTAATTGAAAAATGTTTAGCAGCTTTAACTGAAGGCAAGTCACTACGTACAATTGGTTTAGATGACGATGAGCAAAAACTTATTAAAAGTTATAGCTTCTTAACTTTAAAACCAGTTATGTACATTGCTAACGTTAATGAAGATGGTTTTGAAAACAATCCTTACCTTGAAAAAGTACAAGCATTAGCTGACTCTGAAGGTTCGGTTGTTGTACCAATCTGTGCAGCTATTGAAGCGGAAATTGCACAACTAGACGAAGAAGAGAAAAATGCTTTCTTAGCAGATTTAGGTCTAGAAGAATCAGGTCTTGACCGTGTAATTCGCGCTGGTTATAAACTATTAAAATTACAAACTTACTTTACTGCTGGAGTTAAAGAAGTTCGCGCTTGGACTATCCCAGTAGGCGCAACTGCTCCTCAAGCTGCAGGTGTAATCCACACAGACTTTGAACGTGGTTTTATCCGTGCAGAAGTTACAGCTTACGATGACTTTGTTGCATGTAATGGTGAACAAGGTGCTAAAGAAAAAGGTAAGTTACGTCTTGAAGGTAAAGAATATATTGTTCAAGATGGTGATGTAATGCACTTTAGATTTAACGTATAATTTTTACGTTTTAAATGTTAATAAAGCAGGAGTTAGACTCCTGCTTTATTACTTATTATCTTGTATTATCTTGAAATGACTCTAGTAGCATAAGCATACCTAGCATACCTAGCATACCTAGCATACCTAGCATACCTAAATAATCCCCCAAAAGAGATTAAGCAACAACTAGTTTTTAATTTTCTTTTCTCGCCTTATATTCTGCAATAAAATCACTATCAACAAATGCAGATAATCCCTCGTCATCTACCCTTCTATCAATTACAAATTGCTTACTATCAAGTAAATCAATATCTAAGTCTTTTTCAATCTTAGCAATAATTGGCGCATAGATGTTCTTATAAATTAAAGTGGCTGCTTGAGGTTGAAAGATATTCTCCTGAATAAATTTGTCAGGATTTACTAGAATTTCACGGAATTGTTGAGAAATCTCTGTACGTTTATTTACTTGGTAGAGTAGCATAGCTTTTGGATTAAAGTAAGCTAAATCTTCGTCAATATCCCCCCAATATACAGGAATACATCCAGCCTCTAAACAAATTGCAATATTTTCTGAAACTACACTATGTAAGTTTATAAACTCTGGACAGAGATTAAAGGTAAAATTCTGCAAATATGCAATTTTATCTCCCTGATACTGCTCTTGTAAACGTAAATCATTGCGTCCAAAATTGCCTGCAAATTTTAAAGGTAAGTGTTTTAAATATGGATCTATCCCTGCCATAAATTTAAACACTTTTATTGAACCTTGCGCAAAAAAGACATTATCTTTGTTGATTACACATCCTAAAAACTCTTTACGGTTAAAAGGATTAGCTTTACGTAAAGCTTCAAGTTCATTTATTTTTGCTTGAATCTCAGCAATAGTTGGCATTAAGCCAAATAGTCTTAAACACCAAGCTGGTAAACGATAGTAATTAGCACATGGTAAACGTTTAACAGTTTCTTGACCTAAGCATAGGTCAACCTTATCCATAAGATAGTCTGAAAAATCACGCGCAGGTGCTCTTAACATCACCGTAACTGGAGAAAAGCATACGCGGTAAGTATTTTCTCTATCACTATTTGCAAAATGCTGGTCTAATTCGTGTAAGCGATATCTTGGTAGTCCTTGCTTGCTACGAGTTAAAAATGGAAAATAAAGTTCAAGATTCTTATTTAACTTTACTTTCTCTAAGCTCGCTAAAGCAAAACTATCAGGTTGATTAAAAGTCTTAATATACATTTTGCCCTCAATCTAGGCTTTAATAAAGTATTGCTACCTTTAAGCACTAGTATGTTTAATTCGTTATTCTTTTTTTAAGTTCATCTCACCTTAAAAAAAATTGTAGATTAGCGATTTTACTTTTAGCCTAGCTAGAAAGCTATTGGCAAGCTAGGCGCAATTAAGTACAAAAAAATTAGAAGGAGTGATGAGCTCCTTCTAATTATATCTTAATTCTGCTGCGCTAGCATATTTTGCAGGTCAGCAATTATTTCTTCTTGTGAGTACTTATACCAATCCACCGTCCAGACTCTTTCTAACTTCCAACCTAAACGACGCATTACCATTTGCCTTAAACGATCACGGTCACGAGCCGATTTTGCTGAAGTATATACTTGTCCATCGGTTTCTAACCCTAGGATATATGAATTATCACCTTTACGGGCAAATGCCATTTCTAGGCTATAACTCGAAGTACCTAGATTAGTTACCAGATTGTATCTTTGATCTAAACGTGAAGATAAAGTATTAGCAATATAATCTGCAGTTGATAATTTACGTTCAACTTGTGGAGTTTGTTCTTTTTCTAATACTCCCGTTTGCGCGTATTGTAAGAATAAACGTAAATCATTTACCCCTGAATTATTTGCTTCACTACGTTTTTCCACATCTTGGTAAGTAAATGAACTATAAAGCTCCATACGCTTTTTACTACGCGTAAAGAGAACGTTAAGACGTTTACTACCAGCAGCTCCATTAATAGGACCAAATCTTTGTGGTAAACGAGCGCCAACTTTTGGAGGAGCATAAGTACAACTAATAATTATTACATCACGCTCATCACCTTGAACATTTTCCAAGTTCTTAATAAATACAGGTTCAACCGTATTTTCATAAGTTTGGTAAGTTGCAAAGGCTTGAGGGTGCTGTTCTAATAATTTATCAAACTCTCGTTTAACTAGGGTAGCTTGTCTTTGGTTCATCGCTACAACCCCAAGAGTTTCGTTTGCATGCTCTTCTAAATGCGTGATCATAGCACGAGCAACAATTTTAGCTTCAATTGGATTACCACGTTTATAGTCAAACGTACCTTCAACTTGATTGAACTGTACCCCATAGTCAGGGTGCTGTGCATAAGGAGAAGGGAAAGTAACTAACTTACTACCATAATATTGTTGGTTAGAAAAAGCAATTAACGATTCATGACGTGAACGATAGTGCCAACGTAAAACACGCGTTGGGAACATAGTCGTTGCTACATCTAGAATTGATTTAGCTGTTTGCGTAATTAACAAGCTTTCGTCATCTTTGCTAGAGTTATTCGCACTAGCGAAGAAACTTGTTGGTGGTAATTGTTTTGGATCCCCAACAATAACTACTTGTTTACTACGTGCAATCGCACCTAAAGCATCTTCAGGAGTAACCTGAGAAGCCTCATCCATGATCATTATGTCAAAATCTAATAATCCCGGAGTTAAGAACTGCGCTACTGAGGCAGGAGACATCATAAAGCAAGGCTTAATTGCTTGTAAAGAATTACCTGCTCTAAAAATAATATCTCTTAGACTTGCACGCATATTCTTGTGATTCGCGACATAACGGAGTAGCGCCATCTCTGTAAGCTCTGAAGCACGTTTTGCTTCAACCCCTGGAATAACCTGCGTATTAGAGTCAATGGCAAAGGCAATATTTTGACGTTGTAAAACTTTTAAGTTCTCATCAGCAAGATCAAATTTTTCAATTGTTGCATTATGGCTTATCGAAGAGAAGTCGCGTAAAATTGGTGCGCGCTCTACTACTTTCCACGCTAAATAATTGAAAAATACTTGCGAGAACATATTAGCTAATTGATCAACGTTTAAATTACTAATTTGCTCTGCATAATGACTAATTTTTTCAATACCTAAGTCTTTTAAACTTTGGGTTGCTTTGAGATAGTCAATCCACTCAATTAAGCCATCGGCACAATCAAGAGCTAATTGGTTGCGTACGATTAAGTCTAATAAACTATTGGTACTTTCACCAATCCATAAACTATCGTTTAGTTTAGTTAAAGCAATAAAGTCCGCAAACCAAGCACGTGCATTTTTAATGCTATTGCTTAACTCTGCCATTTGACTTTGAGCTTGAATAAAGTCAACAAAGCTATTGAAAGCGCCAAACATTGCTAAAATACCACGCGAAGTAATATTTAAACTTGCAACTTTTTCATTTTGACTTTGTTGCATACGAGCAATACGTAATACTTCTTTTAAGTTAAGACCAACTTGGGAAGTTTTTTGTAAGTCAGTAACTTGTTCTAAGTTACCCGCAATTGCACGCATGTTCGAAGCTTTTAACTCTCCTAAAAGACGAGATAAACCAATAAACTGGTGAGCTATATACCAAGTATTTGCTACGTACATTAAACGAGGTTTTTCTTGGAATAAGCGCTGACGTAGATTAGGATTTGTTGTACTTGAAACAATGTAAGAATGCAAGTCGCTTAACGCAACATCATAACTTAACATTTGCTCTAAATCTTGATCGCTAATTAAACCTGAAGTAAAACGTTTTTCACGATTTACTTGTTCATGGAAGAGGGCAATCCCGTCTTGTAAAATTATTTGTAAATCTACTGCCTTGTAGTTAGTACGTACTAAACGCGAAACAATTTTTACTTCCGGAATGAGTAACTCCAACAGATTACTTAACTGACTATAGTCTAATACTGGCATATATAAGTAAGAGTTAACCTCTTCAGCAGCTTCGCGCAGACGATTAAAGTCATTGGCAATAGTGCGACCTATCTCCACAATTGCGAAAAACTCTTTTTCGTCCAATAAATAGCCAAGTACAGGACTGATTTGTGAATTGTTTAACTCATTACGACAGTAATCTACAACTTTATTTGACCAGTCGCATAGGATACGAATGTTATCTAAATTAGTATCAGCACCTTGATAAAGATCCCCAAAGAAATCTTTAAAAATTTGCGAATTCTCTAATAAGCGTAACTTCGCATAATAAGAGTCAATACGCGCTAAAATACGCTCAACCGCGATATCGTCATAATCAACACCTCTTGTTAGTAAGAGTAAACGACGACGTGCATTTTTATAGCGACTATCAAAGAAGCGCATGAAAAAGTTCGGTTTGTTTATAAGCGCTTTACGCATCTCAACGAACTCTTCATATGAAGCTAAATGACCTAAGTCAAAATCCATTTGTAAAGAGGCAATTTCATATCTTAACTGATTTAGTGATTCAGTTAGCTCTTCAAAATTTGTCTCTAGAATTGGACTTAAATAATTTATATTACGGTACTTAACTAAATGCGAAGGTAGCTCACTTAGTAAATTAGCTAACTCAACTAGTTGTTGGTAATTTAACTCAAAAGTACCTGCTACTTTGGTAGTTAAATAGTTAACAAACTCAGTTGCGGATTTCAGATTTTCTCCGTCACGTTTTAAGTATTTCTCAACGCTAACCACAAAATTATTTAGTTGCGTTAGATTACCACTATCACGAATATACTCGCTTAGTAGCGGTAAATGTTTAATTACATGCGTAAATAAACGCTCGATCTCGCGATTAGCTAATAAACGTTGGCGTTCGATATTAGAGTAGTGTTTATTACGTAACTCTGGAATGAGATTTACTGCACTAAAATCAACTTCACCTTGACTTGCTTCTTTTTGCGCAATAATACTTTCAAAGTAATTGTAGTTAAATAATCCTTGTCCTTGAGAGGCTCCAAAACTTAAATATCTTTCTAGATGTTCCAGATCATGCTGTAAATTATTAAACAGTGAAGCTACATCTAAAGGATTACTTAAAAGTTGACGCAGTAAAGGTAAGTCAATAAACTCGCTAACATTCTCTAATGGTAAACTCGCAAAACTTTGCGCAAAAATATCTAAAGCTAATAAGTCTAGATGCGCAAGTTCAAGATCTTGTGCCTCAGCGCCACTAGGTGGTAACTCACCAGAAGATACTAAAACACTTGGATCCATTTGGTGTTGACGTAAAAGATTTTGCACAAAATCTTTTATTTCAATTAAACTTTTTTGCCATTGGTGTAAGCTTTGAATTACACGGCTCGCGTCAAAAGAGTTTAACTCTTGTGAAGTTACACCATACCATAAGTGATCACAAATACGTAGATCACTATATTTTGGATCATTCGGGTTAATTGAATTGTTACGTTTAAAATTATTAATAAGCTGCGGTTGTTCATGACGGGCAAGTTCATCAGCCTTGGCAACTATTGCCATGATTGGATCTTGTTCTTGTTGCGTCTGACGTAAATATCGAGCCTGTTGAATTAAGGCTATGCGTAGCTTACTAATAATAGTGGTAAAGCTATTTAACTCAACAATGATATTGTTGTAGTTATCACGTGTAAAAAACTTTGAAGCCAAGTTTTGATCTTCAACAGTTTCTTTGGCAAATAAGCCAAAACCACCATTTACAAAGTTAAATTGCTTATAGTAACCAGCTGCTGCTAAAATCTCTTGGTAGTTAAAACCAGAATCTAAGTAAGGAGTACTAATTTGCTCGGCGTAAGCATTAAGTTTTTCCTTATATTGCTCATACTGGGCAATGGCATTAGGTAAACCCTCTGGGTAAGTATACTTACCTAGAGTATCCAATCTTTGCGCAATTGATTCAAAAACCTCTTTTTTTGCAATATGGTTATCGTGTAAGTCTAAGCAAAAGTCTCCAAGACCAAGATCTATTAAACGGCGATGAACTCCCTCAAGAGCTGCAAATTTTTCCGCAATAAAAAGAACTTTCTTCCCTTGCTTCATAGCTGCCGCGATCATATTAGTAATCGTTTGTGACTTACCTGATCCCGGAGGTCCTTCAATAACAAGGTTTTTACCTTGAATTACATCGATTAAAGCCGAGTGTTGAGAAGAATCAGCTTCCGCAACTAATGGATAGATATCGTGAATATGTTCAATCTTATCAATTTCATATTCAGTATTTTCAACACCTACCGCTAATTCTTTATTACCAGTATTTTCATTAAAGAGCTGGTTAATGAGTTCATGTTGCTCTAATTTTGCATGCTGTGGCCATTCATCTGGATTTAAATCCAGATACATTCTTTGTTTAGCAAACTGATAAGTCGCTAAAAATGCCTGTTCATGTAGAGCAAAGGTAAATTTTTGCTTAGTAAGACAGTCTTTTACTAAATTAAAGTAATCTTTAAAGTCATAAGTATCATCATTTTTGACTTTACTTAATTGAACTTCTAACTCTTCTAAGCTAAAGATTGAAGCTAGACCTTGGTTAACTCTTTCTTTTTCTTGTAAAAGATTTTCTTTAATGTTTATTTTTGGTAAATAAACATTAAAGTCTTTTTTAAGTTTCTCGGCAAAAGAAACGTTTTCAATAATATCTTCACCAGTGTAAGAAAGAACTACTTGGGTACGACGACTTGAGTTACGGTAAGTAATACTTACTGGAATAAGATAGAGTGGCGCAAAGCTATTAGTTTTTTCAGCATCCAGATACTCAACTAAACCTATAGTTAAGTAAAGAATACCAGCACCTATCTCTTTAATTGACTTCTGGTTATTGCTAGAAAAGTTTTCTAACTGTTTTAAACCTTTAGATTCCCAAGCTAATGCTTGAAGTAGATTTGTCTTAGCTAAAGCAAAATTTGGATTTTTACTTTCTTCAATCCCTAATTCAGAGCTTTCTAAACTCAAAGCAAAGCTTGCATAACTCGCAAGATTAATCGATTTTTCTAAAATCTCTGGGATTAAAGCATCGTAATCACGATTTCTTAAGTAAGTTTCTCTTGCCTCACTATTAGTTAGAAGTAAAGGCATGATTACTTCTGGAGTTAAAGGTTCACCTTGTAAATATGGTAATAAAGAATTACGAGAATTACCTGTTTCTGAAGCTAAACTCTCTTCATTCTCTAACGCTTCATCATGATCTAAATCCGCGAACTCTTGTTCCTCAACTGAAAGCTCAATCGCATCTTCTCCAGCAAACACTTTATCTAATTCATGGAGGCTAATTTGCTTAGTAACTAAATTATTCTCTGTTTGCTGAACAGACTGAGATTGGCTTGGCAAATTCTGGTCTTGATTTGCATCAGCAAGTTGCACAAGACCTTGATTTGTCGTTGCAGAGTTTGAAGTAGATTGTTCACTCTCAGAACTTGCAACCCTCTCTGAACTTGCAACCATAGCTGCGAGAACGTTTTCGCGCGCATATTTATTTTTGTTTAAATCAGCATTTAACTGTGGATGTAACCAAACAAATCTCTCACGTTCAGCAATCTCTCCGTTAACTATTCCATAAACATGTAAACGTTCAGGATTAGCTTGAAGCCAATCTAAATATGCAACAAAATCTTTAAACTTGAGACGTGGAAAAAGTTGAATAGAATACTCTTTACTGCTTGAAAATTTCTTTACCAGCTCAAGTAAATTTACATCAGCCAAAGTAAGAGCTCTACTCTCTTGGAAATTGATTAGACGATTCGATCTAGTTAAATTAATTAGGCGATTTCTTACTTCTTCTAAAGAAGTAAACTCAAATCTCCCAAACGAACGATCATCTTCTAGATTAGGAACGAAATTATTTTCATTCGTCATAGATATACGCAAAAAAGTAATAAAAAGAGTTAAAAATTTATTAAATTTATTTCTAAAAAACTCTTAAACAAAGGAGAATTAACAAAAAGTATTTCTTATTTTATCACGTAAAAAACTTTTGAATTTAAAGATTTTTATGATAAATATTTAATAGTCACTAGATACAATTATATCATTTAGGACAAGATATCACCTAAGACATACACATAAAAAATAGTTTATCTACCCCGCATATTGGTACTATAGCAAATATAATTGCTACTAAAGCAAAGATAACCGTATGTTGGCATAAATGAATTGAGGACTAACACCGTTAGTTGCAGTCTAACTACGACCTGACTTTAGATTAGCAGCTCAACCTTAGATTATTTTTTACCTTAAATTAAATTTCGGATTCCTACTTCAATCCAAAAACAAGGATTCCTCATGCTAATAAAGCACTATATAGAAAACCCACATAAGCAAAACATAGGTAAAAAAATAAGTGCACCTCAAAAGGCAAATTTTAGGCATAAAAAAAAGAGTTACTTTCGTAACTCATTTTTTTGATCAACAATATAAACTTTCAAGGATTTTTGACATGTCAAAAAACTTCAATTTAACACAATGTATTAAATTAAAATGGCAGGGGAGGTGAGGGTCGAACTCACAACTTTCGGTTTTGGAGACCGATGCTCTGCCAATTGAACTACTCCCCTACAAAAGCTAAAATGGTGGGCGGTACTGGGCTCGAACCAGTGACCCCCTGCTTGTAAGGCAGGTGCTCTCCCAACTGAGCTAACCGCCCATCTTAGAAAAAATTAATTTGGCGATGACCTACTCTCACATGGGGAGACCCCACACTACCATCGGCGCTACGACGTTTCACTTCTGAGTTCGGCATGGGATCAGGTGGTACCATCGTGCTAATGTCGCCAAAATCGGCTAATTTAATAACAAACTTTTATTTGAATATATTCTTGAGTGATCTTGCTTTGCGTTTTCTTTACAACTACTTA
>NZ_NRHC01000029.1 GCF_003585885.1 Psittacicella hinzii
AAGAACAAGAGAATACAGTAGTAAGTTGTAAAGAAAACGCAAAACAAAAAGCAAAAGAACTCAAGCATATATTCAAATAAAAGTTTGTTATTAAATTAGCCGATTTTGGCGACATTAGCACGATGGTACCACCTGATCCCATGCCGAACTCAGAAGTGAAACGTCGTAGCGCCGATGGTAGTGTGGGGTCTCCCCATGTGAGAGTAGGTCATCGCCAAATTAATTTTTTAAGTGGTCTGGTAGTTCAGCTGGTTAGAATACATGCCTGTCACGCATGGGGTCGCGGGTTCGAGTCCCGTCCAGACCGCCACTTTTTTATTAGTATAATGGGCGGTTAGCTCAGTTGGGAGAGCACCTGCCTTACAAGCAGGGGGTCACTGGTTCGAGCCCAGTACCGCCCACCATTATCATAAAACACACTGCATACGATGCAGTGTTTTTTATTTTTTATTTTTTAATGGTTTTATTATTTGTTATTAGTTTTAATTTGTCATTTTAGTCTAAAAGCTCTCATTTGAGAGCTTTTTTTTAATGGTTTTATTTTGAAGCTGTGTCATAATATACGAATGGACTTTTTAACAGCTATAATTACGATTGTCATTTGTTTAATCGTAGTAACTTATTTAATAGATTATTTTCGTCGTTAGGTGTTACTTGTATGGATAAATTTCCAAAAGTATCAAATTTACAATATTTAGGCAAACTAGGCATTTTTAATGTTGAGATCTTACATTTACAATTTGCCAATGGAGTAGAAAGAGATTACTTCCGTTTAGCTTCTAAAAGAGATGCAGTTACCGTTGTTGCCCTAGATAAAGATGACGTACTCTGCATTCGTGAATTTGCAGGTGGTACTCTTAACTATGAACTTGGCTTTGTACGTGGTGGCGTAGAAGCCGATGAAACTATTTTCCAAGCTGCAGAGCGAGAATTAGCGGAAGAAATTGGTTATCGTGCTAATAAACTAGTACACGTTTCTACTACTTCAAGTAATCCAGGTTATAGTACAGGTTTTCACCATATAGTTATAGCTTCAGAGCTTGAAGCTCTGGCTGAAAAACCAGAGGGTGATGAACCTGAACCATTAGAATTAGTTCGTTGGCCATTAGACAAGTTAATGGATTTAAGAAAAGAAAAAGACTTTAGAGATACTACGCATCGTTTAGCTTTATTTGAGCTAGAAATGTATCTTAAAGATCAACAGGGCTAATTTAAAGAGCTGGATGCTAGTTTAATGCTTGGAGTTAAGCTTGATGTTATGTTCGGTATTAAGCTAGATATTATGTTCGGTATTAAGCTAGATATTAAGCTCGATATTAAGCTTAGTAGCAAATTAGATCATTGGATCTAGAAGTTTGTTTGTAAGTAGATATTAGTTCTATTCTTAAGACATGCGTTCTAACTTAAGTTTTTTAGCTAATAAGCTATTAGATTAGTGCAAATAAATAAAGAGCAATAAAAAGATCCTACCTAGTTTTAGGTGGGATCTTTTGCGTTCTTGCTTATTAATTAAGGCTTGCTTAGTTTGCCTAGTATGGGAACATAAAAAATGCCTTACCTCTAGTAGAGGCAAAGCATTATAAACGTTCCAACAAAAGTTATAATTTGTCAATAAATACTATTAAGCAAATAAGCACTTTTGTTATCTCCGTAATAGTTATAACCTTTAAAACAGAAAAATCAAGTTTATCTTTTTCTAACTTTTACTATCTTTTTGAAAAAACGGGATAAAAATTAAAAAGTGGTAAAGAAAAATTTCAAAACAAAAAAATAGATCTCGACAAGAGATCTATTTGATAGGTTCTTAATTATTTTTCTTGAGTATTAGTTTTGAGTTTGTTGTTTAAAGAGATGCCACGCTTGTTTTGCGACAGCTGATAAACCAAACTCTGCGAACTCTGCTTCAGTTAATTCACGAACTTGTTCTTGACTTAGGAACTGCTCAGCATTTTCTGGATAATGCTCCATAAAGTGTTGGTTTTGTAAAGCTAATGCTTTTAATGGGCGTACAAAGTCAAGTAAGTGTGGTAACTGTAAGTAGAGTAAACCAGCGATATCAAGGACGAACGGGATGGTCGTTAAGTCCTCACTCATAATCAGAGGATAAACATTTTCGTCACTAAAATCAATATTAGTTTTTTCCCAAGGAACACGACTAACATCTGCTAAGTTTAACACTATAGCATTTGCACTAGTTGAGTTTTGCGCAAAAACTAATGATGGAGCTACGTCCCAAATTTTCATCGCATTTGGGAGTAAGTAATTAGTAACGCGATAGTTATCTAAAGTTGCAAATACTAAGGAAGCTTTATAGCCGGCTGAGTGTTGGGTTACCAAATTAAAGTTATCTTTACAGTATGGTAAGTCAAACAGACCAAAAGCGTTGTTAGTACGAGCTCCTTGTAACAACTGAATGGTTTGATAGGCTGGGTTCTTTTGCTCTTGGTTAATCACAAAAGCTGGATTTGGATGTTCACTCACGTAATTAGAGAGGTCACTTGTTAAACCAATTAAGACACGTGCATAAAATTGCAGTTCACGCGGGAGTAATCTTAATTTAGCTTCTTGGTGACTTTTTACTGGAGTTTTGCCAAGAGCGACATAATGTTCAATTAGAGAATTAGTTTGATAGTCATCTAATTGTTGGTGTTTTGCAAGCACATTTAAATGAGCAAAGTGTTGCAGATTTAGGGTTTCTTGTTTACCAAAGATACTTGCAAGGAAACGAACTTTCTCTCTAAACTCAGGTGAGTCTAAATGCGCAATGCTGTACGCTTGTAAGTAGAAAGGTAACTTACGGCTATAATGCTCTAGTTTAGTAGCCCAGTTAGGTAAATCTAATTCAGCAAATTCGGCATTAAGAGCTTGGCTCTTACTAGTGTCTAGTTGTTGCCCAAGAGCAAGGTTTGCTTGTTTAAGTTGCTCTACCAGTTGCTGTGCTTCTGGTTCATCTAGATATGAGCGACGAACTTGTGCTTCTTGCCCTTTTGCCCAAGCTGCAAAACCTTTACGGAAGTTATTTAAATTAAACTCTGAACTTAAAAAGGTTTTTTCACTTTTTGAAGTGATTTCTAAACTAGGGTTAAGTAATCTTTCCCAAAAGTCTACAGTTTGCTCAAAAGCATCTAAGCTAACTTCAACATGATCTTTACCTTGAGAGGCTAACTCTTGTTGGCGACGACTAAAACGTGCCCAAGCATTTGCGTGTTGCATAATGTAAAAGTTAGCTTGATCAGCTAACTCAAGATGTTCTTGAGTTTGCTTATCAAGGTATTGGTAATAACCTTCGGTTGCTCCGAGGTTGATATTGTCATTACCTGTGCCTTGGTTAACTAAGTATTCATAAGTGTTTACTGTATCAGTATTAATTACACGTTTGAACTTAAATGGTAGCAAGTAAGTTACTTTGGCATGGTTAAAAGCTTGATCTTGAGCTTGACGTACTTTGTGATTAAAAGTAGCTAAGTCTACCTGTTGCTCGTCCCAGAAGTAAGCAAAGGCTTGTAGATCAAGTTGCACCATAAACACGCCAATGCCTTTAACCGCATAGTGGATACGACCTTTGCTAGGCTGATAGACAAAGGTAATTAAAGGTTGCCCTTGGTCAATAAGGGTCGCCATGTGACAATAGTCTTCACGACCTTGCGCATAGCCTTTAGTGCCATCAATAGGGTCAACCAACCACCAGCAGCGGTTAGTTTGCATATTAAAGTTTGGGTGCTGTTCAATATCTTCTTCAGAAACTGAAAAATCCCCAAAGATCTCTGGTAGTGCTTGGTTTAAGTAAGTTGCTAGTAGCTTGTCAGCGTAAGTTACTTCAGAATAGTCATCTTTGTAATCTACTTCTACTTGGCTGTCGCGATGAGCGTTAGCTATCGCCCCGGCACTAACAAAGGTCTTACATGCGGGAATAAAGATTTGGTTTTTAAAAAGTTCTGGAAGCTCTTGAACTAATTGCTCTGGAGTATATTTTTTAGCGATTAAATCTTGATTTAGGTGTGACATGCGCCTAACTTTCCTGCACGTACGTAATCTCTAAAAGCATATAAAGCTGCTAGGTTACGACAGTCTCTAAAAGTTGGATGGGAAATTAATGAATCTAGCTGATCTAAAGGCCAGCGCACAAGGGTAAGAGGTTCAGGTTCATCACCTTCAGGCATAACTTCAAGAGGTGTTAAACCTGTTGCCACAACCACGTGCATTTGTGCCGTTTGATAGCCGGTTGAGTTATAAAATGAAATTAGGTGTTCGTAGTTGTTAGCTTGATAACCAATTTCTTCAGCTAGCTCGCGCTCGGCTGCTACGAGAATTTCTTCTTGGTCGTCAATGCCTCCACGGACAAATCCTAATTCGTAATTTAAGGTACCTGCAGAGTACTCTTCAATTAATAGTAAATGCTCTTGGTCAACGGCAATTACCGTTACCCCGTCATGATTAGCATGGAGACGGTAGTATTCTCGTTCTTGACCGTTACTAAATTTTACATCGAGAGCCTCAACATTAAAGATACCTAGTTTACCTAGACCACGGATATTATTTACTTGTGGTAATTTGCGGTTTTGCTCTGTCATATTCGGATATTATTTTGTAAGAAAGAGACGGTTACTATTTATTTAATTATACTTTAAATAGTTGAGAAATTTTATCTTTTTAATAAGAGTATTAAAGAAAAATTTGCGGGATCTAGGGATTAAATTGAAACTAGGGAAAGTTTCAAGCAAAGTTCGGGAGGAGGGGATAAATTAAGCAAGTCTTGGTTTTAATTTTGGTAGTAACTTGTTGTTAGTAACTTGTTGCTAGCAAGCGAGGTAAAACTAGCTGTGATTAAGTTGTAATTGCCAAGTTAAAACAAGAGAAAATACGAGCCTAGTATTTTGACAGTTTGAGGCAGGAGGGGCTGTTACATGGTTGCACATTGGTATTAATAGTTGAATTGAGCTGTACCGCAAATACTGTGGCTGGTTAGGTATTTATTTTTCTAGATCTCCTTTAAATAACCTGGCTAGGTATTTATTTTCTAGATCTCCTTTAAATAACCTTTAAATATAAAGCAAATTGCAAAAATTACGGCAATCTAAAAGTCCCTAGCTCGTTGTTTTTTGCAAAAACTTTTGACCATCCTCTTGAATATTAGCAAATAAACCTTATAAATTAAGTATAAAGAAATAGTAAAACAAACAATAGATTCATAATTACCTCATAGTTTTTAGGGAGTAGTGCCAAATTGATTTAGCAAGAAGCAAAATTAAGATTTTGTGAAAAGAAAAGCCAAATCACTTTGTCACTGCTCCCTAAGTTTGTTTGTTGCCAAACTAAAAAGTGGGGAGAGATAAAAAATGAGAATCCTGTTCAGTTTACAGAACTTTTAACATAATCTTGTTATTATGTTTATATATGTAGATAAATAGTTTTATCTTGAGTAAAATATAGTAAAATAAAGTAATGTTTTGTGAGTAATTATTTTTACCATTGATCTTTGCTTTTTATTTTTGTAACAAGCAACCAAGTTCAAGGTTGTATAAAGTGCAGAGATAAAGATAGTAAGGTAAATAATGAAAGCATAGTTTAATCAAATAAATAAAGAGAAAACAAAAT
>NZ_NRHC01000003.1 GCF_003585885.1 Psittacicella hinzii
AAAAAAACAAGTGCACCTCATTTCATAAATTATGCATAATAAAAAAACTAAGCCTTGGTAGGCTTAGCTTTTTTTATTTTCGTTTTCATCCAATACTGGATTATCTTTAACTATTGTAACTAAGTTATTATTAGGCGATGATACGATGATGTAAACGCAATTAGATTTTATATCAGCAACCATAATCTCTGTATCTGCGTTAATACGAATTCGTTGCCCTGCTTTGCGCTTAACTAATAATTTCGTCATACGTACCTTAAAATTGCAAATTATTGTAAAAGTTGAGTTTTAACTACTTCTTTTAATTTAGAAAGTTCTTCTACTAAATTATCATAATCAGTAAATGAACCCATAGCTTGGTTAGGTTTACCACCACCTTTACCACCTAATTTAGCAGCTAACTCTTTTACTAGATTACCCGCATTAAATTTATCAGTTAGATCTTTAACTGCAACTAATAAATTACCTGCGCCTTGTTTGTTAACATTAGCTAAAACAAAAATACCTTTAGTTTGTACACGATTTGCTAACTCAAAAGCAATAGTTTTTAATGATTGCACATCTAGGTCATCTAGTTTAACAAATACTAAACGAGCATCATTTACTGTCTCACTTTGCACTAGTAAAGCATCTACTTTTTGTAATGCAAGGTCTTGCTTCATATTATCGATATATTTTTCAAGCTCTTTAATACGGCTCTGATTTTGAGTTAACACCGAGCTTAATTCTGCTTTAGGTTTAACAGCTAACTCAGATAATTCACGTAATAATAAGCTATCACGTTGCATATACTGTACCGCTAAATCACCAGCAACAAACTCTAAACGACGTACACCAGCTGAAATTCCAGCATCTGAAAGAAGTTTAAATAAACCGATTTCACCGGTAGAAGCTACGTGTAGACCACCACATAATTCTACAGACCAATCTGACATAGCAACAACACGTACCACATCACCATATTTTTCTGTAAATAAAGCTTGAGCTCCTAGCGCTTTAGCTTCTTCCATTGACATCTCACGAATTACAACAGGGTGATTTGCACGAATATGCTCATTTACTAAACTTTCAATGCGTAACTGTTCTTCAATACTAATTGCTTCAGGGTGACTAATGTCAAATCTCGAAACACCAAAAGTATTTAATGAACCTTTTTGATGAACATGCTCACCTAACACTTCACGAACAGCAGCATGGAGTAAGTGAGTAACTGAGTGGTGCAGAATAATAGCTTTACGTCTATCCGCATCAACTTCTAATTCTACTCTATCTCCTACTTTCACTTCACCAGCAGCTACTTTACCATGATGACCTAGAGCTAAAGCATATTTTTGTGTATCTGTTACATCAAAAATTAATTTCTCACTTTTAATAACCCCAGTATCACCTACTTGACCGCCAGATTCACCATAGAATGGAGAAATATCAGTAATAATTACTGCTTCATCTCCAGAAGAAACTGAATCTATTAAACGATCACCTTGGTAAATAGCTGTTACTGTAGCTTCTGCTTTAGTAGAGTTGTTATTGTAGAAATCGTATGCAGTTACTAAATCAGTCTTAATAACTTCACCATAGTTAACAGAGAACTTGCTATTAGCTTTTGCTAATTTTCTTTGCTCGTCCATTTTAGCTTCAAAGCTTTCTACGTCAACTTTGATCGAATTTTCTTTACAGATATCTACTGTTAGATCTAATGGGAAACCAAAAGTATCTAATAATGTAAATGCAACTTCACCAGCTAAAACTGTTTTGTTGTCAGATTTTAACTTAGTAATTTCGTCATTTAATAAGTTAATTCCACGCTCAATTGTGCGAGCAAATTGCTCTTCTTCTAAACGTAAAATTTTCTCGATAAATTCTCTCTTAGTTTTAGTATTTAAATACTCTGCAGCGTCTTCCATTACATCAATAACATCACCTACTAATTTATGGAAGAAAGTATTGCGTACACCTAATAGGTAACCATGACGCACAGCACGTCTAATGATACGACGTAATACATAACCGCGTCCTTCATTTGAAGGAATTACACCATCACCAACTAAGAAAGTACAAGAACGAATATGATCAGCAATTACATTTAAAGATTGTCTTGTATCTTTTGTAATTTCCACACCACATAATTCTGAAGCACGTTTAATTAGACGTTTAAATACATCTATGTCATAGTTAGAGTTAACATGTTGTTTTACAGCTGCAACACGCTCTAATCCCATACCTGTATCTACAGAAGGACGTGGTAGTTTTTCCATGGTACCATCTTCATGACGGTTAAACTGCATGAATACGATATTCCAGATTTCAATAAATCTATCACCGTCTTCTTCAGGAGAACCTGGAGGACCACCCCAAATTTCAGGACCATGGTCATAGAAAATTTCAGTACATGGACCACATGGACCAGTATCAGCCATTTGCCAGAAATTATCTGAAGCATATGGTGCGCCTTTGTTATCTCCGATACGGATAATTCTTTCTCTAGGAATACCAATCTCATCAGCCCAAATATTATAAGCTTCATCATCGGTATGATAAACAGTTACCGTTAAACGGTTAGGATCTAAAGCTAAATAATCCGCAGAAGTTAAAAACTCCCAAGCAAAGTGGATTGCGTCTCTTTTGAAATAATCACCAAAAGAGAAGTTACCCATCATTTCAAAGAATGTATGGTGACGAGCTGTAAAACCAACGTTCTCTAAGTCGTTATGTTTACCACCAGCACGTACACAACGTTGTGCAGTTGTTGCACGTTTGTAAGATCTAGTATCTAGACCTAAGAACACATTTTTAAACTGGTTCATACCAGCATTGATAAATAGCAATGTCGGGTCATTTTCTGGAACAAGTGAGCTTGAAGCTACTACTTGATGCCCTTTCTTGCTAAAAAATTCTAAGAAACTTCTACGAATTTCTGCAGTACTTTTTACTGAACTCATATGTAAATATAATTTGTAATCAAATATTTAAAATTAAGCTATCACCTTAATATCTTTCTGAAGATAACAGCTAAAAAATCTGTATATATTCTCCGTTATTTTACCACAAATTATTAATTAAAATACCTTAAACGAGAAAAAAGTCGCTTAAAGCGACTTTTTTAAAAACTTTTATTTTTTCTCTTCTTTGTACAGTTTTGCGTGAGCTGCAATTAACTCTTTGTTCTCTTGTACTTGTGATTTTAAATTTGTTGCAAGAGAGAAGTGAACGCTTACTGTTTCAGGAGATTCAATTTTCATGTTGT
The DNA here is from genome assembly GCF_003585885.1 of Psittacicella hinzii. Classification (GTDB taxonomy): domain Bacteria; phylum Pseudomonadota; class Gammaproteobacteria; order Enterobacterales; family Psittacicellaceae; genus Psittacicella. The sequence continues at coordinate 3,245 of NZ_NRHC01000003.1, forward strand.
TGTCACGAGGACTGCGGAAAGTACGAGCTGGACGGTATCTTGTTGAGAAAGTACCTAAGTCTTTAACACGAACTTTGCGACCTAAGCTTAAAGCTTGAGATAAAGTACTAACTAAAGCAGAGTAAGCTTCTTTAGCAGCTACTTTACTTAAAGTTGCAACTTCTTCGTTTTTTGAAGCATTTAAGTTACTTACAAATAAATCGAAAAATTGCGTATTAGTTAATAATTCGTTTACTTTAACTGATTTGAAAGGATTAACTGCTTCCTTGTTATTTTTATTGCTCATATTCTATATGGTCCTTAGCTAATGACGATACGTTAATTTAAAGATAATATCTTTTGAAGATCACAATCAATACTGTCAATTGATCCACATACTAAAAATTAATTATTTGGTAGCTTTCTTTTCTTCAAAATCTTTATGAGCTTTAACTAAGTTCTCGTTACTGCTTACTAAATCTTTTAATGTTTTAGATGATGTGAATGCAACATTTACGTGAGCTGGAGCTGTACTTACACTTCCTGTTAAAGGATTAGAGAATTTACGCTCTGGACGGTATTTAGTTGCAAAAGAGCCTAAATTATGAACTCTCACCTTGCGACCAGCTAATAATGAAGCTTTTAAACTTTCAACCCAAGTATCAAGTAATTGACGAACAAATTCTTCATCATCACTTAGTTTAACTAAAGAAGCATTACCTGATTCTTTTAAATTGTTTTTAAATAAAGTTAAAAGTTCTTTTACAGTTAATAATTCATTTACTGATGTCTTATTTAATTCTAGTTCTTTGCTCATAGCACTTACTTCTTTTTAATATTGCGTACACAAAATTCTAACTTGCTTTACAACTTACAACTTTACAATAAAGTGTAAATTGCAACCCCTATATCTTTAAAATGATGTTTAAAGACTTGATTATAAATTTTTTGAAAAAGCTCAAGAACTTATAATTAGAACCTAAAAAATTTAAAGTGTTAAAGCTAATAAATAGCAATCCTATAACTTATGCAATAAAGGAAATTTAACTACTTTTTATAATTTTATTTTATATTGTTTTACTTCAAAAAGTAATACTTTTTATAGAAATTTTCTTAGATTTTTTTTCAATTACTTGGCTAATTTTCTATTGGCAAATAAGGATCTCTTTAATTCAAGCTAGATAAATACCCCAAACAAGATCCGCTTTAACTAGATAAGTAATTGATTTTTAAGAATAATACCAAATAACCCTATAATTCTCTAATAAATAAAAACATGTAAACATTTATCTAATATAACCGAGCAATAATCTCCCTAAAACCTGCCGTTAAATTGCAAAAAATCAGCATTTACCCACATAATAACCTTACTAAATACTAAGAAAATACCGTATCTTCCACTAAGAAATGAGATAAATTCATCTAAAACTTAGTTAATAAAAAAGTCCCTCTTAGAATTAAGAGAGACTTGTTACACCAGTTATAAGCGCAATTAGCGCCAAACTATTATTTAAAACATGAATGCTTATACATAGGATCAATGAACGATAGCGATAAAAAGCATACGCTAAAACTATACTTTGCCCTAGGTAAGCAAGCATTTGCGTAAAATTGCCTATAGCGTGGATTGCAGCAAAGGTAATAACTGATACTACCACCCCAAACCAATGACCACGACATAGGTAGGAAATAATGTATTTTCTAAAAACCAGTTCTTCTAATATTGGCGTAATTAAAGCAATCCATAAGATAATCCAAAAATTAAATCCAGTTGCTTGTAAAACTTTTTCCAATATCTGCTGGTTATCAGTAGTATCTAACTTAGCTGCGTAGGTTAAAGCTACAGTTAATACTATTAAAGCAAAATAAAGAATTAAAGTATATTTGCAATAAAACCTTAAATTGTACTTTTCCTCTTTAAGCGTATCCATAGAAGGTAAAACTATAAACAGGAGATAGTAAATTAAAAGTATTGCCAAAATCTTTGTAAAGGAAATGGCAGAACCAAATTTCGCTAAATTACCATCTATAAGTAATACGCCTAAATCAGAACAAACAAAGGTTAAGGGAATAATTACAAGTAAAAATAGTTGAACTAATATTCTTTTATTCTTGCTTAATGCTGGATAATCTATCTTTAACCCTAGCATGCCAATTTAGTTGCTTTGTTTAATCCAAGCAATAGCATGGTCTAAACGAGCTAACACTTCAGCTTGTCCTACAAAAGAGGCAATTGCATCAATTGAAGGAGATTGTCCTAGACCTGTCACAGCTACACGTAAAGGCATCCCTACTTTACCCATACCTAAACCTAACTGTGCAGCAGTTTCTTCCATTACTTTATGAACAAACTCAACTGTAAATGCAGAAGCTTCAACAGCTGCTAGCTTTTCTTTTAATGTTTCTAACACTTCAACATTTTTTAAGTGTTTGTTTGCTGCAGCTTCATCAAGTTCAACACCTGTAGTGTAGATATATTTAGCTTGATCAGCAATCTCTTTTAAAGTATGGCAACGTTCTACAAAAAGCTCAACTACTTTAGTAAATGGAGCTGTTTCTTTAGTTTCAGTATTGTAATCTGCAAACTCTTTAACTTTGTCTGCTAATTCTTGAGCACTTAAGTTACGCATATATAACTGATTTAACCAGTTTAATTTAGCGTAATCAAAAGAAGAAGGGTTTTTACTTACATTACTAATATCAAAGAATTTAATTAATTCTTCTCTTGAGAACACTTCTTGATCACCATGTCCCCAACCTAAACGAGCAATATAGTTTATTACAGCTTCAGGTAAGTAACCGTCTTCTTTAAACTGCATAACGTTTACAGCACCATGTCGTTTAGATAATTTTTTCCCATCAGAGCCATTGATCATCGATACGTGAGCATATGTTGGGATTTCTGCGCCAATAGATTCTAAAACGTTAATTTGACGCGGAGTGTTGTTAATATGGTCTTCTCCACGAATTACGTGAGTAATTCCCATATCGTAATCATCTACCACAACACAGAAATTATAAGTAGGTGTTCCATCTGTACGCGCAATAATGAAATCATCTAACTCTTCATTGTTAAAAGTGATCACTCCACGGATTGCGTCGTCAAAAGTAACACTACCTTCTTCTGGATTTTTAAAACGGATACAGTGTGGTTTTGTTGGATCCTGTTCTTCTTTAGACAGGTGTCGACAACGACCTACATATTTTGGTTTTTCTTTATTTGCTTCTTGTCTTTCTCTGTCTTCTTGTAATTGTTCTTTAGAACAGTAACAACGATATGCTGTTCCCTCTTCTAACATTTTCTCAATTACTTCTGCATATCTATCAAGACGTTTAGACTGGAAGTAAGGACCTTCATCATAGCTCATTCCTAACCATTCCATTGCCTCAATAATTCCAGTTGTAGCTTCTTCTGAATTACGCTCAAAATCAGTATCTTCTACACGTAAAACGAATTCACCTTGATTATGACGAGCATATAACCAAGAATATAATGAGGTACGAGCACCACCTATATGTAAGAAACCCGTAGGACTTGGAGCAAAGCGTGTTTTCACTTTCATAAAAATTATAAGTACTAATAAAAAGTTATTAAATGTAATAGACGTTGAGAGATTTCTCCAACAACGCCAAGTAAAAATCTATTCTTAATTCAAAATTATATCACCATAGCGACCTAATTAACACAATATAATAATTTCGTAGAGGAAAATTTTATTTACCTTAGCTAGGTCGCTCGTAAATTTGCTCAAACTTACTTTAGTCTAAAGCTACCTCTTTAACAAAAAAGTCAAAAGAGTAATAAACAATGTAATTCCTGAATTCCGCATTTCTTCATCACAGTTTTCAGGTTCCCGTTCATGTATCAATTGCTGAACTAGATAAATCCGGCAATTGATACACTTTTACGGGAATTACTACATTATTTTTCATTGTGATGATTTGTCACAAGAGCTAATTATAACGGTTAAGCATTTTTCTAGCGGTTTCTTTTAAATCTTTTTCTGTTATTCCAACAGCTCTTAATAGCATTTTACTATCACTATTTAAAGGATCCATAACGACTTTACCGTCTTCATATACTTTTATTTGTGTTCTACTTAAGACATCTAAGATTGTGCTTATACTAGTTCCTTTTGTACAGTCCTCTTTGATTTTCTGTTTACGCAAACGTGTAGTTAAGTGATAACGTATGATTACAGAGATAAAGGAAATAAATGTATGAGCCTCTATTGTGATATCAGAGTGCTTTTTCATTGATCTTAAGCCTAGGTGGCTTTTATACAATTCAATGACTTTTTCACAAGAATCTTTAGAGAGATATTTCTGGTGCATCTCTTGAGCTGAGAGTTCTAAGTTATTGGATATTAAGATAGAATATCCACATAGCAACATATCTTGAATAAACTTATCTTCAAGTTCTTTTAATATAAACTCACCACTCTCTTCTTGTTCTATAGTGAAGTAACGATATCTTCTTTTTATCTTAGTTTTGTTTTTATTTGCATTATCTACAAGAGTTTGTAGTTGCTTTTTTCTTTTATAATATAAATCCAAAAATTTTTGCTGTTGTTGACTCGCTAACTGTAGATTAAAACGAATGCAGACTTTGACTGGTAAAGAACTGTCGTCTAGTCCTAAGTATTCGGCATAATCTATTACTTTTTCATGGAGTACAGTACCCTCATTAGGTTCACCTAAGAAGCATCTCCCTGGTCTTTCATTAACCTCTGCAACTAATTTTTTAAAGGCCATGTTGCTTTTGTTTAATCCAGTAAGGTACTGAACTTCATTGTCATGAAAGAACTGTAAATGACCTAATGATGCATGACCGCGGTCAAAGACAAAGAGATGACCTCCCGATTTGATTTTTAATATTTCCTCAACTACGGTATTTGTAACACTAACATCAGGAATATTCCCTTGATAAATATTGTAGTTTATAGGTTCATCTCGGTTGTTATCTACAGTAAAAACACCTGCGATTTGATATTGGAAACGACCATCTTTACCAAGTCCTTTACAAACATATGAAGACTTAGCTGTTGACTTGAAGTTTGTAGCATCAAAGCTTAAGCTTGAACTATCTTCAACACGTGCAATGCGAAGAGCACAGAAATTCTCTTTATCTGCTCGGGTAAGACCGGTTAATAATCTAGAAACTTTCTGTGAAGTCATTTTTAAATGACCTAAACTAGAAGCACTTATATAGTTGCAGATGACTTCACTACTTGCACCATTAGTAATTACCTGACCTGAAGCATATGCAATAATTTCATCGGCATGTTTTACTTCGATTTCATTTAGGTCGCTTCTAATGTCAAGTAGGTCTGCTGTTGTTTGAGTTAAAGCCATTGCTACATTGGTTATTTGTGCTTTCTTCTCTCTATCTAACATAGAAGAAAATACAGCATCTGAAGATTTATCCTTGTATTCTGGGAAGAAAACAAAGAACTTCGTGTTTGGTTCAAATAGTTCGTTTTCACGGTCTGATAATCTACCAATGCTAAACTGCTTTCTTTCTCCATAAGGATTGCCATGCTCATCGTGATAACGTATTAAATACACATAGTTTTGCTTGATAGTCAATTGACAATCGTGTTTTGTAGCAAAATCATTGATATTGAAAACGTCTTTGAAATAATAAGTCATGGTCTTTTCCTTTGGGCTTTGGGAGTGAGGTCTAAAGTTAGGTGTTTAATGGGCACTGACATCAACTAAATGATGGTGCCTCCTGGCAAACTACTATATAGTATATGTAAATAGTAGTAATTTAAGTTAAAAGTATATAAAATATATCCCTTTAATTATATCTATATAAGTTATATAAAATCAACCGTTTGGCTTCTAAATTTTTAACTGTGATGAAGAAATGCGGAATTCAGGTAATTAAATGAAAATCAATTAAATTAAGAACAAAGCAATTAAAAGGGAGTTAAGTCTAGACCTAACTCCCTCAAAAGAATAATGTAAATTATTTATCTTCTTTTGAACCATTTACATTGATAGAAGCGTTGTTTCCTAAAACTTTGTTATCCACTTCTTCAGAATAATCTTGAGCTTTCACATTTAATTGTGAATCATCATTCACTTCTAAAGATTGACCTTTTAGTTTAGCTTTAGCAGCTTCAAGGTTTACTTCATTTTGTACTTTAGTATTTTGTGAATTGATTTCTAAGTTATCAGAGCTAACAATGTTTGCATTATCTAGCACAACATTATCCCCACCGATAACTACATTTTTACCAGAAATAATAGAGCTACCTTGGATATTAACGCTACCACCACGAATGTTAACACCGTTGCCTGCTGAGATACTACTATTTTTTACTGTTGCCGATTTAGTACCTTTTACTTCTGCAGTGCCAGTAACATTAACGTCTTTATTCTCCACGTTTACATTTTCACCGTGGTTTACATAATTAGTTTTATTCGACATAGTCTCCTCTTTGTTTTTTGTTTTATTTTAACAAAAATATCCTTTTGAACAAAATTTTAATTATAATAAACTGCTTGATAAATTGAGAATTACATGGATAACAGTTTAAAGTTTACAAAAATTTTCACTAGGTTAAAAATTAATGAAAAAGCGTAAAGCTTCCTATTTAAAATCAAATAATAAAAAAATCTCTTTTCAAAAGAAAGAGAATAAAAAGAAATCTTTACCCCCTTCGCACTTAATCAAACTTAGTCAAAAATCTTTTCTTATTCGCTCTTGGTTAATTTTTGCTGTAATTACACTTCTTTTATCTTTAGTGTACTTACATATTTTTAGACTTCAAGTCTTTGATAACCAAAAATATGAGCTATCCTCAAACCGAAATTATATAAAGATAATTCCTAAAACCCCTGCTCGTGGAATTATTACTGACCGAAATGGTATCGGGTTGGCTTTAAATAAGGAAGAGTATGGCGTGTACATTTTACCAGTGAGTAATCGTAAAGCTCGCGCTGATTTTGAAAAAGTTAAAGAGATCATCAATCTAAGTGAAGATGATTATCGTACTTTCTTAATTAACAAACGTAACAGTATTTTCAGAGCTCCTACCTTACTAAAGGGTAATCTTAGCCAAGAAGAAATTGCTAAGATCATGGTAAATAAATACCGTCTTGATGACATTAGTGTTGAACCAATTTACACTCGCTACTATCCTTTTGGTACAGCTTTACCACACATTCTCGGTTATGTAGGTTCAATCAATGACAGAGATAATAAATTTATTCAGTCTTTGGATGAAGCTAACCGCTCTAATTATGCTGGAGCAACCCGTATAGGTAAAATTGGTTTAGAAAAGTCCTACGAACTATCTCTTTTAGGAACTGTAGGTTATGATACAGTTGAGGTAAACTCAACTGGGAATATTATAAAAACTATCGAATCCCAAGATGCTATTCCAGGGAACAACCTACGCCTTTCAATTGATTTACCTTTACAGCTCTATGCTGAAAGTGTACTTAAAGGGCAAAAAGGATCTATTATAGTTACCGACCCTGAAACTTCAGAGTTATTAGCCATAGTTAGCATGCCTACTTATGACGCCAATCTCTTTGTCAATGGCATTAGTGCTAATGACTATCGAGAGTTACTCTACGATGAAGATAAGCCTCTATATAACCGTGCAACTATGGGGGTTTACCCTCCTGGGTCAACTATTAAACCTATGTTTGCTTTTGCCGGTTTAGAAAGTGGTTTAGTAAATGCTAATACAACAATTTGGGATCCTGGCTACTGGATTTTACCTAAAACCAACCAAAGGTATCGAGACTGGCTTAAAAGTGGACATGGGTATGTAAATTTACACAAATCTATTGTTGAGTCTGTTGATACTTATTACTATGACTTAGCTTACCGCATGGGAATTAATAATATGTACAACTACATGTCTCAATTTGGTTTTGGTAACAAAACAGGAATTGACATAGGTGAAGAATCTTCTGCAGTTTACCCAAATGAAGAGTGGAAATTAAAAAGATTCAAACGTCCTTGGGTACTAGGTGATACCCCTCCTGTTGGTATAGGTCAAGGTTACTTCACCGCTACCCCTATACAACTTAATAAAGCTTTAAATACTTTAATTAATCACGGTAAATCAACCGCTCCATACTTAGTATTAAATCAAGTATCTTTTGATAAGAATTTAAATTCTGATATCAAAACTACTGTAGCAAAATCAGAATATGTCTTCCCTAATGCTCCTAAAAAGAATTGGAATGACGTTTTAAAAGGTATGTATGGTGTTAACCATGAAGCCGGAGGTTCAGGTTTACGCGCATTCAAAGGAGCTAAATATACTTCTGGTGGTAAGTCTGGTACGGCACAAGTATTTAGCTTAAACGGGGGTAACTATAATTCCAAGGATCTTAAAAAGGATTTACACGACCATGCTTTATATATAGCATTTGCACCATTTGACAAGCCAAAAGTTTCTGTAACTGTAGTAGTAGAAAACGGTGGCGGTGGTGGACGTGTTGCCGGTCCTATTGCTCGTCAAATAATAGATTACTTTCTCCTAACTCGCTTACCACATTTAGACAAGAATTTAACTTGTCAGGCAATAAGAGATTATGCAGTAGCTGATCTCCAAGATTTAGGTTATCAGGTTGAAAGTAATGAGCTATTTGACTTAGGGCAACTTTCTGAAGCAAATCAAACATGTGTAGCGAGTAGCCCTACAAGTGGAGTAACTAATGCAATGGATTAAAAAAACTCTAGCTCTCTTTCAGAACTTAGACTTTATTACTCTAATTCTAATCCTTGCCCTCTCAAGTTATGGAACCTTAATGGTTTACTCTGCTACCAACGGTAGTATCGGTTACATGGATCGTAAAATTATCCAAGTAGCTCTAGGTCTAGGCGTAATCTTTGTTGTTGCCAATATCAAATATACTTTAATTCAAAGATTTGCCTTACCTTTTCTCCTCTTTACCTGTTTCCTCCTAGCTTTAACTTTAGTTTTTGGAATAACAAGTAAAGGGGCTACTCGTTGGTTGTATATTGGGATTAGATTCCAGCCCTCTGAACTAGCAAAACTAGCAGTTCCTGTTTACTTAAGTAGTTACTTAGGGCAACAAGAGGGACCTATGAATTGGCGTAGGTTAATTATATCTGGTACCGCAGTAGCTATTCCTAGTGTTTTAGTTATTTTGCAACCAGACTTAGGTACTACTATTCTGGTAGCTCTTTCTGGTTTAATTGTTATTTTCTTAGCTGGTTTATCTTGGAAGTTAATTATTCTAAGTGTGATTGCTTTAATTGTTCTTGCCCCACTGTTTTGGCAGTATGGTATGCACGATTATCAAAAAATCCGTGTACTTACAATCCTTAACCCAGAGGCAGATCCATTAGGAGCAGGATATCACGTAAATCAATCTAAGATAGCTATAGGTTCTGGTGGCATAACTGGTAAAGGACTGCTACAGGGAACCCAAGTACAATTGAACTTTTTACCAGAAGCTCATACTGACTTTATTTTCTCAGTTCTTGCTGAAGAACTAGGTTTAACTGGAGTAACTTTCCTTTTTGGGTTATTTTTCCTTTTAGTTCTTCGTATGTTCTGGTTAGCAACCATTGCTACAAATAAAGTTGCAAAACTACTGTGTGCTTCACAAGGCTTTATTCTAAGTATTTACGTGGTAGTTAATATCGGCATGGTTTCTGGACTACTTCCTGTAGTTGGGGTACCTCTACCATTTGTGAGCTATGGTGGTACTTCATTTGTAAGTTTATGTATTACTTTTGGTTTAGTTATGGGAGTCTATAAGCAAACCAAGAGAGAAAAGAATAGTTTTAAACAAACAAGCACAGCATAAGAGTAAATTAACTTTAAGTTCGTTAAGCATTTTTTTGGAAAATGTTATATACTTGAAGCGCGATAAATTATTTTAATCATTAAAACCTTAAGAAATAGGTAATAAAAGATGCAAGCAACTTTTGTTGAAGAAAAAAAATACTACGATGATAAAAACTACCCACACGGTTTTAACCGTTCAGGTGACTATACAATTAAAGAATCGCAAGTATTAGAAAATTACGGTACTCGCTTATCTCTATTAGCAACTGGTGAAGTTCAACCAGCAAATGATGTTGAGCAACACTTTGTAGATGTAATTACAAACCCAGATGATTTTGCTGAGATTAGCTTTATCGAAAAAACTTGGTTAAAATACCAAAGATTAATTACTGAAGTTAAACGTGTTTACATTCTTGCTGATGGTAATAATGTAATCTTCGAAGAAAACTCTGGTTTAGAATAATTTTACATTAAAAAGGTGAGGCATCCCCTCACCTTTATCCTTTTGTTAAATATGCTAATTGAAGACAAAATTTTAAATTTTAAAAATCTAATTGCTAATTTTATTCCGCAATTTAATGCTGAAGAAATTGAAGTTTTCTCTGGTAAACAATCTGGTTATAGAATGCGAGCAGAATTCTCTATCTATCACCAAAACGAGCCTGAATACAGCATTAAGCACTATACTCATGACCCTAAAACAAAAGAGAGAGTATTTTGTAATGGTCACTATGATATAGCTACCCCACTTATCAATCAACTAATGCAACTAGTGGAAGCTTTTTGTCAGAAGAACTATGAGTTTAGTCGTAAACTATTTCAAGTTGAGTACTTAACTACTACCACTCAACAAGCTATTATTAGTTTAATTTTCCACCGTAAATTAGATAGTGAAAATCTTGACCTAACTAAAGCGCAAGAGTTATTCCAATTCTTAAATACAAATGGCTACCCAGCTAATGTAATTTTACGTGCGCGTAAAAGCTCGATTATAGTTGGCAATAACTTCATCGAAGAAGAATTTACAGTAAACGGTAAAAAATCTAAACTTTTACAAGTTGAAAATAGTTTCTCTCAACCTAATGCAGAAATTAATCAGTTAATGCTAGCTTATGTTGAAAAGCATGCAAAAACTGATAAGGATATTCTTGAGCTTTATTGTGGAGTAGGTAACTTCACTATGATCTTAGCTAGATCAGCGAGAAAAGTTTTAGCTACTGAAGTTAACAAACAAGCAGTTGACTTTGTCTATAAAAACTTATCATTAAATGATATTCATAATGTTCAAGTTGGAAGAATATCAGCTGAAGAGTTTGTACAAGCTATTAACAAAGTTCGCCCATTTAGACGCTTAAGTCACATAGAACTAGATAGCTATGATTTTAGTACAGTTTTTGTTGACCCACCAAGATCAGGGTTAGACCATGCTTCTTGCGATATGCTTAGCAAATACAACAATGTAATCTATGTTAGCTGTAACCCTAACACGCTCATGGAAAACCTGCAATATCTAACTAGTACCCATGGTTATAAAATTGACAATCTAGCTTTATTCGATCAATTCCCACAAACTAACCATTGTGAGGCAGTTGCTATATTAAGTAAATAAACTTTTACCGTCGATATTAAAAATATCGGCGGTAAAGTTTATCAATTAGGTAAAATAACCCCCTATTTTTCTTTAAATAAAAAACAATTTAGACCAATAAATCGATAGAACTAAGATTAAGTTCTAGCTTTAAAAAGAGCTATTAAGATCATAAATTAATTTATATTTACCCATAAATTTCAAGTAATTAGAAGTTTTTGCTATATAAAATATAACTTAGCAACCAGTAATACTTTATAATCTTAAAAGCGCAAACAAACTTACGACCAGATTGTTAAACCTTGAAAGAATTTAACAATACTATCGAAAGACTTGTATAATTACATAAGAAAAGATTTTTATAATTAAAACTACAAACTTGTGAGTTTTACAAAATTTACCTGTCTAATACAGGATAGAATAGTTACCAAATAAGATTATTTAATCCTGATTTGTAAATAATCATAATATTTGCACTTATAATTTTTATTGATTTACATATTTAATGTATTTGGAGAAACCCAGTGTTAGGTACAAATACTCTTAGCTTAGATCTAAGTTTTTTCAACAAAAGCCTCTCGATTGAAGTAGAGACTACAAAAAATAATTTCTTTGAACAAATAAATAAAGTTATCTCTAATTCTGAATTAAATAACTTATTTGATCTATATAAAACAAGTTTTGAACAATTTAATAGATATAGCAAACGTTTAGAAAACTTTGTTAACAGTCAAGGATTATCACAGGCTAATGTGTTTCCAGAGCCAAGTGAAGTAGAATATAACTTATTCCGCTTTATCGAAACATTTAACTACGCAGTAACCAACGAAATAGAAGTTGCCTTTAAAAAGATTAAACATGATGCTCAAGCACCGCTTGCTCTTGTTTATTATCAAGGTAAACTTTCAATTGCTTATAAAAACAAAAACGGGGAACTTAGCAAAACAAAAAACCCTGTATCAGTAGATTTCCTAGAGGGAGAAACAGCAACTAGAGCGAAAAATTTAAATAATGTTCGCTCTGAATTTGTTGTGCGCTCAGTTATTAGTAAGCGTTTACCTGTAGGGCAACAATATATTTTAGATGCTACAGCAGGTTTTGGACAAGATAGTTTCCTACTTACAACAGCTGGCGCAAACGTGCTAATGCTAGAACGTAATCCTGTAATTGGTTTATTATTAGCAGACGGCTTAAATCGTTTAAAAAACCAATCACCTGAACAGGTAAACTTAAACTTACGTTTCCCTGTGAGCATTACAACAAACGCAGGCAAAAATATTTGTAAAAGTTTAAACTTTACAAGCGTTTACTTAGATCCTATGTATCCACATAAAGAATCTAGCGCTAAAGTAAATAAAAAAATGCAATCTATCCAAGAAATTGTTGGTTTAGATCATGATACCGATGATTTATTTAGAGCTGCTCAAAGTTTAAACGCTTCTCGTATCGTTGTAAAACGTCCAAAAAATGCTCCTTTCTTAGGTAACAAAGAAACAAACGATTCAGTGAAATCACCTTCTCATCGTTTTGATCTTTATTACTTAGGCAAAAAAGAAAGCACGCTGTTCCCTAAAATTTTAAATGGCTTTGTAGCAAAAGATTTACTAGAAAAAGTTAAGAACTTAAAAGTATCTCCTGCACAAAACCAAGTTACATATGAAAACCTTTTAGCTTGTCGTAAAGTAATTAATTTCATTAACTTAAGACAAGAATCTCTATTTGGAGAAAGAGGTAAATACCACTCAATCGTATGCGCATATAGTGGTTTATTAGGGACTGATACTTTAGTTGCTCGTCGTATTGACTTTGATACTTATAAAAAATATCGCGATCAAATGATTAATAACTTAAACTTTGAAGTTCCAGGTGATAATGAATACCGCTTACAAAGTTTCTTAAAGAGCCCAGAGTTTGCAGAGCAAGCTTCTAAAGCTTTAAGCGAATTGGAAAAGAAGTCAAAGTCTAAACCAAAGACAAAAGCGAAAGCAAAATCAAGTCGTAAATAATTAGTCAAATAAAAAAGGATCC
>NZ_NRHC01000030.1 GCF_003585885.1 Psittacicella hinzii
ACAAAAGTACGGATTTCAGGATAAAAAGCTAGTCAGATTGCTCTAACTAGCCAAACCTTTAACTTATAAAAATAATAATTAAACCGTAATATGCAAATATAAGATATTACTCTTATACTAGCCAATAAAACGGGCAAATTCTTAAGTTTTCCTTATACAGGCAGGTAATTTATCACTTCAAATGGTAAGCTCAAATACCTGATAGACTAGCTTATATTTAAAACAAACGATATTTGTAAAATAAGTTCACTAGATTTTTTGTTGTACCAAATGATGGCATTAGATTTCATAGGTACGAAAATACACCGGCTTAATAACGTTTATAGTGTGTTATTAAGGGTAACTTTATGCAAGATCTCTCGCAAAAAAAGTATTACCTAAAAAATTAATTAAAACACTATGTGTTTTAATTAAATCCTTTCACTAAACTATTTAGCAAAAGTAAAAAATATTATTTGTATTTTTTACCAGTAATGCTAACATCGATATAGCTTAAGAATTCCATTTTAGTTCCTTAATACTTTTACTGAATTATATTAAACCTAAGAAGCTACTTTAACAAATGTTAAGTTAAACATTTGCTTAAACGTTTTAATTAAGTGTGCTTATTTTCTTCGCTAAACGTTTAACCTTCTACCAAATTCTTAAGTTTATAAATTAAAAACTTATACATGGGTAGAAAGCAAGTAGTTATACCATTCGATTTCTAAACAATCAAACAGTCTTCTTTCGGCTTGCATATTATACATGTTTTTAAAGTAAAAAGCAAGATCTTAGCAAATTATTTTTATAGGCTCTAATTACTCTTTAAGCAATCAGCCCACTGCAAGTCATCTATAAACTCATAAATGCTTAGACCTCTTGAAGAAGCTAAGCATTTATGAGTTTATGTAAAATAGTTTTTGTACAACAAAGCTTAGAACTATCAATTGCTTTGCTATATTATTGCATTCCTAAGAAGTAAAAAATTACTCATTATCTAGGAATTGATATTCTTTTTCTTCACCGGAGCTTTCACCATCTTTTTCAACTTTAGCTCGGCGAATACGTTTATAAGGGTTGTGTTGTACACGTCCCGCAAAACTATCAAGAAAATCTCGTTGAGAAATGATTTTGTTGTTATTTAAGAAAGCAATAATTTCTTCAACAATTGCCATAGGACTTTTGTTTTTCACCGCAACCGTATAGTCAGCAAAATATTCATAAGTTAAATTACGCTTTTCATGTAAATCAACTAATTTAGCATGTAATTCTGCTTCATCTTTACAATTTTTTACTATAGGTCGTTTGCTTAATTCTTCATCAGTTAAGAGGCGAGTCATTTGCGTATTGATATCTATTTTTAAGTAGATAACAAAACCAAAGTCTTTCATGTAAAGACCATTACGCATTCTGGTTAAGATCCCACCACCAGTAGAAATCACGGTGCTATCAATTAAAGTAGTTTGTTGCAAAACAGCAGTTTCAAAAATACGAAACTGTGTTTCTCCTTCGTCTTTAAATATAGCATTGATTGATTTACCAAAAAGTCTTTCAATATTAGTGTCAGTATCAACGAAGTTAATGTTTAGCATCTCTGCTAATAATTGCCCAACCTTTGTCTTTCCTGAGGCCATATGGCCAATTAAATAAATATTGCGCATCTAGCTAAGTCTCCCCGTTATCCTTCTCATTTATAGCAAGTTCAAGGTTGCCTTCATAGAGATTTATTTGGCGACTAATAGGTCTATCCATAGATATGATTGTATCAGTAGATTGTATCTCTTCAATACTTTGAATTTTTTCGGTTAAAATTCGATGCAATGAACTAATACTATCTACTAATAGTTTTATAAAAATAGAGTAGCGTCCTGTAGTATAGTAAGCCTCTGTAACTTCATTGATGTCACGTAAACGGTCAATTACGCTACGGTAACTATGTGCTGAATTTAAGGTTATGCCTATAAAACACATAATCTCGTAGCCTAGCTTTTCAGATACTATATGAATTTTAGCTTTTTCAATTACGCCAGCGCTACGCATTTTATCCAAACGCACATGAATCGTACCTACACTAATGCCATAGGCTTTAGCAATTGAACGATATGAGATATTAGGGTCACGTGATAATTGGAGCAAAATATACGCATCTAGATCATCGTATTTATAAACGGACATTTTAAACTAACCTTATCTACTTTTATAACTGATATTATATAATTTTTTTTAGCTAATTATATAAATTTAATAAAAAAATGCCGACAAACGTCGGCACTTTTTTATTAAACATTTTTTACATTTATGAGATTGTAACAAGCTACAAAATGCGGTTCTACACCATTTTCTGAAACATTATCAAGAGATGGCGCTTTAGTCGCACACCCTTCACTTGCATATTTACAACGAGTTCTAAATACACAGCCCGAAGGAGGGTTTATCGGTGATGGTAAATCACCATCTAAGAACTCAATTTTCTTATCTCTTTCTAGATGTGGATCTGGGATAGGTACTGCCGACATTAATGCACGAGTATAAGGGTGTTTGGTATTATCAAAAATCTCTTTTGAGCTTGATAATTCAAATACAGAACCAAGGTACATTACTAGTACACGGTCTGAAATATGACGAACAACCGATAAGTCGTGGGCAATAAAAATTAAACTAATCCCATATTCTTTTTGTAAATCTTTTAGTAGGTTAACTACCTGCGCTTGGATAGATACGTCTAGAGCTGATACAGGCTCATCACAAATAATAATTTTTGGACGAGTAATTAAAGCTCGAGCAATACCGATACGTTGCGCTTGTCCACCAGAGAATTCATGCGGATAACGGTTAATCATGTTTGGTAGTAAACCAACTTTTTTCATCGTTGATAATACTTCCGCACGAATTTCACTTTTAGACATTTTAGGGAAGTGAATTTGTAGAGGCTCGGCAATTAGCTCACCAACAGTAATACGTGGATTTAAAGAAGCCGAAGGATCTTGGAAGATCATTTGGATATCTTTTTTGTATTTACGGCGTTTGCGCTGACTAATACCAATTAATTCTTCACCTAAGAATTTAACACTACCTTCACCTTCAACTAGACCTACAATAGCACGAGAAAGGGTTGATTTACCACAACCTGATTCCCCGACTACACCTAAGGTTTCCCCTACGTGTAAATCAAAGTTTACATTTTTAACCGCTTTTAGAGTGTTATATTTATTAAAAAACAGCCCACCTGAACGTTTAATCTTGAATTTAACATCAAGGTTACGCACACTTAAAAGCAGATCGCCTTTTTTAAGTTCTTTAGTCACTTGCCTAACCTCTTTTACTTGTTAAGAGCTATACCATTGTGATCCACAATTACATCACGATTGTTGAAATAATGCGCGTGAACCTCGGTATATTTCTCACCTGTTAATTCTTCATGTAACTTATGATAACGTCTTGTCATTTCCTCTTCTGGAATATGACACGCACGACGTCTATCATTACCAAATGGAGTTAAAGCCGCTAAACCGTTACAAGCTTCTACAGCGTGCTCACAACGAGGCATAAACGGACAACCTTTTGGTAGATTTAGTAAGTTAGGCGGGTTACCAGGGATTGAAGATAACTTGATGTCATCTTTATCAATACGTGGAATTGATTTTAATAAACCTTGCGTATATGGGTGTGTAGGATCATAGAAAATGTCATCTGTTGCCCCATACTCCATGGTTCTACCACCATACATTACAAGCACTTTTTCACAAAAGCCTGCAACTACCCCTAAGTCGTGGGTAATAAGAATTACTGAAGTTTTAAAATCTTTTTGTAATTCACGGAGAAGATTCATTATTTGCGCCTGAACCGTTACATCAAGTGCGGTTGTTGGTTCATCAGCAATAATTACTTTTGGTTTACAGAGTAGAGACATAGCAATTACTACACGTTGTCTCATACCACCAGAAAATTCATGCGGGAACATAGCTAAACGTTTTTCCGCTTCTGGCATTTTAACCGCGTCTAAAATGTCTTTTGAAGCTTTTAAAGCATCACGTTTTGACATTCTTTTGTGGATTACTAAAACTTCAGATAATTGGTCACCGATAGTTAAGTAAGGGTTTAATGAAGTCATTGGATCTTGGAAGATCATTGAGATTTCATTACCACGAATACGGTTTAATTGTTTATCATCAATACTTAGAAGATCTACTTTCCCAAAATTAGATTCATACATAGCTTTACCATTGGTAAAGCCATTTGAAGCTAATAAACCAATTAAAGAAAAAGATGCTTGCGATTTACCAGAACCTGATTCACCTACAATACCAAGAGTTTCACCTTCACGTAGCTGGAAATTTAATTTATTTACAGCGGTTACTACCCCATCATTGGTTCTGAAGTTTACTTCTAAGTCTTGAACATCTAATAGTAACTTAGACATCATTTTATCCTTTTATCTCCTTTAGCAAATAGACTTTGCTAAAGATCTTATACCTTTGAAATTATTCTTAACGATCTTTTGGATCTAGAGCATCACGTAAACCATCACCGATAAATGTGAAACAGAAGATGGTTGTCGATAAGAATAACGATGGGAAGAAAAGTAACCAAGGTGCTACTTGCATCACAGATGAACCGTCAGCAATTAGAGAACCCCAAGAAGCTAATGGCTCTTGAACCCCTAGACCTAAGTATGAAAGTGCTGACTCACCAGCAATTGCGCCTGGAATTGAGAAAGATAAGTAAATAACAATCGTCGACATTAAGTTTGGAACGATGTGTTTTAATACTATTTTTGGATTGCTTACCCCAATTACTTTAGCAGCGTCGATATACTCACGATTTTTTACCGCAATAGTTAAACTACGGATCATACGAGCTTTACCATACCAACCTGTAATTGACATTAAACCAATTAGGGTTACTAATGAATTACCAAAGAACACTAAAGCCATGATAATTACAAATAGACTAGGTAATGAATCTAGTACTTCCAAAGTACGCATCATTAAGCTATCTACTAGACCACCAAAGTAACCAGAAATAGCTCCGTATGTTACCCCAATGATAATTGAGAAAATTGCAGTTAGGAAACCGATAGTAAAGGAAATTCGACCGCCGTAAGCAATACGAGCTAACACGTCACGACCATTTTCATCTGTTCCTAATAAGTGAAGAGATGAAGGACCTGAAGAAATGTTATCCCAGTCAATATCTTCATAGTTCCAATGTGTAAAAAATGGTGCAAAAATTACAAATAGTAAAATTGCCAATAAAACAACTGTTGAAGCTACCGCTGCTTTATTACGCATAAAACGAATTAAAGCATCTTGCCAATAAGAACGAGAATCAATTTCTAATTCTTCGACTTCGTTTGCCTTAGGTGCTCCATTATTTTTATTTAGAGTTTCTGTTGACATACCAATCTCCTAAGGTCTTAGAACTTAATACGTGGATCAACCACAGCCATAAGGATATCGTTAACAATATTAGCAACAACAATTAATACCCCTGACAGGATAGTAATACTTAATACCAGACCATAGTCACGGTTAGTTGCCCCTTGAACATATAGTTGCCCTAAACCAGGGATACCAAAGATTTGTTCAACGATAATAGAACCAGTAATAAAACCAACAAAAGATAAAGTTAGTACTTGTACAACTGGTACAGCCACAGCTCTTAAAGTATGGTGTACGATAATGTAACGTGTACTTAAACCTTTTGCCTTAGCGGTACGAATGTAGTTATTGGTTAGAACTTCGATCATATTACCACGTGTAATACGAGCTAAGAAAGTCATACTACCGTAAACGTAAATAATGATCGGTAGGATCATATTCCTTGTAGCCCCACCGTTCCAACCTCCGGAAGGAAGCCAACCTAACTTAACGGCAAATATATAGATTAAAACAGGAGCAGCCACGATTGTTGGTATAACCGAACCAACAACTAAAAGACTGATTACTGAGTAGTCAATCCAAGTGTTTTGATAAAGTGCAGCAATAATCCCAACTGTAATCCCTAAAACTAACACGATTAAGAAAGCAATCGAACCTAGTTTTAAAGAAGCTCCAAAAGATTGTCCTACTAATTGGTTTACAGTAAAGTCTTTATACTTAAATGAAGGTCCTAGGTCACCATGGAGAAGATTATTTAGATAAATAATAAACTGCTTCCATATAGGTTCATTTAAGTGATATTTCGCTTCAATGTTAGCAATAATTTCAGGCGGATAAGCACGTTCAGATGTAAATGGACTACCTGGTGCTAAACGCATTAAGAAGAAAGTTATTGCGATAAGTATTAGCAATGTAGGAATTGCTTCTAAAATTCTTCGAAAAATATACTTATACATAAAGGTCACTCTAATTTCGTTATCTTAAAAATGACCTAACGACAATATTAATTAAGATAACAACAATAAACAACAACTAACTTTTGTTAGTAAACTAAAAACAAACTTAACTTCATCGAAGTTTTCGCTCTTTAATGAAGTATAAATATTTCAAATACTTATTTATCCTACTATGATTTTATAAATATTTCAAGAGCTAACAATATCTTTTTAATAATTCTTTTATTCTAATTTTTATATCAGTAGGTTAATTTTATTTTACCAAATAAATCCGTTTATACAGCATAAAAAAATGGATTTCCATTTTTTTATGGAAATCCATTTTCAAATAAAATTATAAATTCGAAATATTCTTAGAAAAATAAACCTTTAAGCTCTCTTAGTTACCAGATGAGCGCGCTGGTTTACTGCCAAAAAATTTCATTAATTCATTGAGCGAAGGAGTATTTACAAATGAATAAGTATCCTTGTTATGCTCTAAATAATAGTATGGCGAGAAGAAATCTACGCGTAACATCTTATAAGTAGCTGTTGGGTTTTCCAGTAATTGAGAAATCGGTGGATAATAGTTCATCAGTAACCCACCACTAAAAACAGTACTATCTAAAGCAAGAAAACCTAAAGTAGGCGCTATTTCTTGCATATTGGCTAATAAGAATACGCTACCTGTAGATTTAAAGCCTCTAGCTAATAAAGTTGCTTGTTGAATTACAGCTTGAGGAATTTCTCTTTCTGGATCAGCTATCACTACCGCATGACTAAAGACTGCACGCTCTAACTCAATAGATTTGTAGTCATGAACCACAAAACCAAATTCAGGTGCTAGAGCAGCTAAGAACTCTTTAGCTTTAGCATTATTAACTACTACTAAGCCACGAGTTTTGTTATTACGCGGTTGTAATAAAATACTTAAAGCTGCGTTTACCACTTTAGATTTAGTTACATCTAAATATGGGACGTAAATATCTAAAGCTTTTTCCCCTAAAGCAGGGATATAACCATAACGGCGCTTAGCTTCTAACTGCCCCTTATCTACTAAATAATAGTCTGGATTAGGATTTTGTGGCAGATTATAAGCGGAGATAGGTAAATCAAAAGCTTCAAGGCGTGCTACTTTTGCTTTAGCTAAATTCTCTTTTAAATAAGCTGCTAAAGCTTGAGGATCACCATCTGCTTTAAACTCTTTATCGCTTAAAGTTTTAAACTCCATAGCGTTAAAGTTAATCCCGTAAGCATAACGATCACTTGTTGGTAAATCGCAGATTAAATGCTGAGTTGGGATACGTTGTCCCGTAATATCTGCTAATTTTACCACGCCATCAGTTGCAGGCTCTGGAGAACTAATAAACACTAAAGATGAGCGTTTTTCAATAAAGAGATTTTTTACAAATTCTGCAAATTCACTTGCAGTCTCACGCTTATACAGATCAAGACAGTTTTCAATTACAATTACGTCTGGATTTGCTTCACGGCAATATTGTAAGTAGTCTGAACGCGTTAATAAAATTAACTCTGTCTCACCAAAATACTCTTTATTGTTTTCATAGAAATCAAGAACTAGCTCTAAATCAGCATTTACTAATTTAGGATTAGTTACTTTTAACTGACTAATGTAATTTACAGCTAATAAGATATCACTATCTATGTCTTGATTTAAAATCTGATCAACAATTGTAGAGTCTTCTGAAGAAAAGCCTGGTTTTGAGTCATCGTGATAACTTTGCTCTAGTAAATTTGCAACAAAGTTATTTTTGATTTGCTCAACTACAGCTACAACATTATCATAAGCTTCATTACGCACTTGATCGTATTTACTATCTACTGCAAGAATTGATGTTGGTGAAAGTGGCTGATCTTTAATCTCAGCAAATTGTTTTACCACTACTCCAGCATTTTCTTCTTTATTAAAGATATTAGTAAATAATTTAGCGTAAACCGGTAATAAAGCTGCTTGACTATCACTTACAACCCAGAAAGCAGAAACGTTACGCATATGCGAAACTTTTTTCTTTCTCTCGGTAAATAAACTAATTAAGCGGTGGATAGCTATTGAAAGGTTGCTAATTAAATCACCAGAGTCTAAGTTTAGATGATATATATTGCCAGAAATATTTTCATCACTTAGATTTTGTTTGCCACTTATTGGCGTTGTAAAGAAATTACGATTAACGCCTGCTAGCGCAAACAAGTTACCATTTAAATTTGGATAGTAAGAGATTTCTAAATTATTTAAACGCACAGTTAAGAACTTATCACTTGATAATTGGCTATTCCAATTTCTTTGTTCTTGGTGGTCAAAATAATTACTAAATACCGTATCAGTTGCTGATAACGTTGGCGTGTAGTAAAAGTTTACATCTACTGGTAAATTGTTTCTACGTACCATACGACGGTTACGTAAGAAATCTAACACTGCTTTTTGTTGTTCAAATAAGTTCTCTTGTACTTTTTCTAAACTATCCTGATCACCGCGATAACTCGCTTCTAGTTTATTAACGTCTGTACCATAAATAATTAGCGGAGAAGCTACTTCTTGGTGACGCCAAGCTGAGCTATTGATTAAAGGTAATAAATCTTGATCTAATTTAACCTCTTTTAAAATAACAATAACTTCATATTGTGTTCTAAATAGAGTTAAATCTTCAGCAGAGATAATATTTAAAAAGTTTAGGTGATTGCGTAACTCTGGAGCTTGCTCAAATAAAGCTTCAACTTCTTCAACCGTTCTTTCCATATTATCAGTAACGATTAAAGTTTTACGTTGTCTTACCGCAAAAGAGAAAGCTGTTAAAAGCTGCCCATCAATTCCTTTAATTCTACTTAAGAATTTACTAGGAGATAAACGAATTGTATAAGGTCCAGAAGTACTTACCCCACTACCATTTACAAAGTTACGTAAATCTTGATATTCATTCAAGAGAGTAAGGTTTACGCGATCTTTATTCCCACCAATATTATCGAGGCGAGCATAGTAAGGTACTAGAGTATCTAAAATCTTAGGATAGATTTTACGTACTACTAAACTAGTTAAATCTTCTAAGTTTAAGCGTTGTGTTTGACGGAATAAATCACACCAAAACATAGTTTGTGGATTTAAGGCACGCATAAACGGAATTAAACCAGCTCGTTTAGCATAGTACTTAGGTAAGTTGTACAGATAACCATCTAAGACATACAGTAAACCAAGAGGAGCTGTAGTGTAACGATAAGTTTTATCCGAAATTTCTACATCTGTCCCATCTTCCATTTTCCCATACACAGTTTTACTCGTTTCGTATGAAGTTGAGTTTTCTGTGAAGAAGTCTAAAAGAGACTGCGCTTTAGCATTTAAGCTATAGAGCGATAGGTTGGTTGCTGTTTGTAACTGCCCATATGGGAAAAGAAAAGTTAAGTTCTCTTCTTGAGCTAAAGCAATTAGTTGCTCTTTTAATTCAGGAGATACGCTTGGGTCATTTAGCTTAATATCTTTGCCCTGATTGTTCTCTAAAATCTTTTTCGTGATTTCTAGATATTTTTGTAAAGCAACTTTTCTTCTATTTACTAAACCTTCAAATTTTACTAAAAAATCAGGTAGCTCATCTAAAGTTAAGATCGCAACTCCAAGCCCAGCAGAGTTAATTGCCTCTACCGAAGTATAAACAGGTAAATTACCTTTTAAGTTGTTATCAAAGTGTTCAGCTATCTGTCTTTTAAGTAGACTATGAAGATTTACTTTGGAGACATTATTGTCAACTAAATATAAAGCTAATAAATCATTCTCATGATTTACCACGCCAAAATAATTATATATATACTGCTCTAGAACTGAAAACGCACAAATATATCTTGTGTCATCAAAAGCGTGCTCTATCGCATAAGCATAGCCACTTAAGTAAAAATCATTAAAAGCCAATTTATGCAAAAGGCTACTCGTTTCATTGTTAGTAAAGCGACTTACCGACTTTTCTAACCCTTCAGCAAAGAATGTTGGATTTCTACGTAGCCATTCTATTTTTCTCATTTCAGTCATGATGATTTTTAAAATGGTTAAGTAAATTTAAAATAGAATCAGTATTACTTAGTAAATAATACCTATCTGGTTAAAGCTTGTTATATTATACTTTGTTTTCCCGCAAATCTCTATAGCAAATTATTGCTCTAGTGAGTGCCTACTCTTGTTCTATTGGATTATTCTTTTGATAGTTATAAAAGCTTAATACCTCTTTACTATAACTAGGAAGAATAGTTAATAAATAGCTATTGTCACTATAATTACTTACATAAGCGCTAATAGCTTTTTCAACTTGCTCTTGAGAAGTTAAATCAAAAGCTTTACCTTGCGCTAAAAATGGGTCTATAAGAGGACGACTAGCATTAACTTTATCCAAGCTTAAAATTTCTTCGAAGTATGGGAAAATACCTACAATACGAGGAATTTGATATTGGCTCATTAAACCAGATAAAGAACCATCGTCTACTATTTGCGGAGCTTGACTATTTACCTCTGGAGCGTTTAGTTCAGATTTTCTTACCTCAAGGCGCTCATTAGCAGTTAGGTTAATTTCTTGATCGGCATTAATATTGGTGTTAGAGATGCTTACATTCCCTCCAGAAATGTTAACATTACCTGCCTTAATTGTCCCACCACTAATAACGACATCCCCCTTACCGTTAGTAATACTTACACTACTACCATTCCCTTTGTTAGATTGCTCTTGGGCATGCGCTAGTAAAGCGTCCATATAAGTATTTAGGGAAGTTGAAATTTTTACTTTTTGCTCTTTGTTTTGATTATGCAATAGAATAGTAAAACCTGATTGGTTTGTAACCCCCAGATAGTCAACTACTAAAATTGCTACTGTTTTTTCAGGAGCTAACCATAGATCACCATCTGCTACTGTTAATGCTTTTACATGGTTTGTTGTAAAACTTACTTGATCCTTTTGGTTAATGAATAAAGAAGTCGTTGTAAAGTCATTTAAATCTGCTTGTTGTCCATAATCAAGGTAATCAGCGATGACAAAAGCATATTTAGCTTGTGGAGCATAAGCTAAGTAGGTGTTGTAGTAATCTGAAGCAAAATTTTTCAGAGCACCTAAATCGTTTTCCTTAGCAACTAAAAGAGGAGTAAAAAACTGGCGAGCAACTTGGTCTTGCATTACCACTCCAGTACTAAGGTTCAAGTCAAAACCTTTATAAGCAGGAAAAACTACATAATCTCTAGTCGCAATGTTTAAATTGCATGATGGAACATGCACAAACTGATAATTATAATAATCTTCTTGGCTTTTAACCTCTAGCTGACAAGTTAAAGCTTGACTCATACTAGCTAACGCTAAAGAACTTACAACTGTAATTAGTTTTTTTAACATTAGAAATTCCTATTTTAATTCAATGCTAAGCATGTAACGCTTTGCTTTATCTGTTGCCATACGACCGCGAGGAGTACGAATAAGAAAACCTTGTTGGATTAAGTAAGGCTCAACAACGTCTTCGATAGTTAATTTATCTTCACCTAAAGAAGAAGCTAAGGCTTCAATCCCAGCAATACCATTAAACTGCTTAATCAAAGTATCTAGCAGACGATAGTCTAATCTATCTAAGCCACTACTATCAATATTTAACTTATCGAGCGTTAAACAAGTTAAATCATGCGATACTACGCCACCATTGTAAACCTCTGCAAAATCACGTACACGACGTAAGAGGCGGTTAGCAATACGAGGGGTTCCTCTTGAACGTTTTGCGATTTCAACTGCAGAACTTGTATCTATGTCAATGTGCAATTTATTAGCTGAATTGATAATAATTTGTGCTAACTCTTCAACTTCATAGAAGGTTAAATTAAAGTGATTACCAAAACGAGCATATAAAGGTCCTGTTAGGCTTCCCGCTCTAGTGGTCGCTCCAACTAAAGTAAAAGGAGACAGAGGTAAACGCATAGTATTAGCTCCTGCGCCCTCACCAATCAGGATATCTATCTCGTAATCCTCCATGGCGCTATAAAGCACTTCCTCTACCTTAGCCGGTAAACGGTGAATCTCGTCAATAAATAGAATATCATTAGCTTGTAAACTATTAAGAATAGCAGCTAAGTCCACAGCTTTTTCTAACACCGGTCCGGTAGTTGTTACTATATTAACTCCCATCTCATTAGCAATAATATTAGCTAAGGTCGTTTTTCCTAAACCAGGCGGTCCAAAAATTAAAGTGTGATCTAGAGGATCTCCCCTTCTTTTGGAAGCTTGAATTCCTACTGAGAGTAATTCAACAATTGACTTTTGCCCAATATAGTCATCTAAAGCTAGAGGACGTAAAGCACGATCGGGCTGTCTTTCCCCTTGTGCTTCTTGAGCTGAAATTAGACGATTATCTTCTCTCATAATCATTTACCTTTATAAAAATCAAGGCAAGCTTTTATTAATTTTTCTACAGTCATTTCAGGGGTGTATACTTTCTTAATAAGCTGTTGCGCTTGATCTTCTTTTAGTCCTAGGCTTACTAAAGCCTGCATTGCTGAGTAGCTAATCACATCTTGGTCATCATCTTCTTCATGCTCATTAAACTCTGGCACTATAACCTTAGTTAAAGGTTCATCATCTGTTTCTGGAGCGATTTCAAGCTTTTTATAAGCTTGTTGAAGCATTTGCATTTGTTGTTTACCTAAAGACACTAGTTCTTTTAAGGTTTCCATGCGATTATTTAGCTCTAAGAGCATACGTTCAGCTGTGGTTTTCCCTATCCCAGGAACTGCTTGTAGGGCTTTTACATCCTTTTGTTTAATAATATTTAAAAGATAAGAAAAGTCATACATTCCAAGAACCGCTAAACCAATGCGTGGACCAATTTTATTTAATTTTATTAGTTCTTCAAAAAGTTTCTTTTCGATTGCATGCGCAAAACCATATAGTTGTTGAAAATCTTCCCCAACTTTATGGTAAACAAAAAGAAATACTTTATTTCCTACCTGTGGTAGGCGTTGAAAGGTGGTTAAAGGGACAGTTACTTCATAACCAACCCCATGACAATCGATTAAAATGGTATTAGTACTTTTATCAAGTAAAATCCCATGTAAGCTTCCATACATATTTTATTCTTGATTTAAAATTTCTCGCAGTACAGCAAAGGCTTGTTTAAGGTTTTTTACGTGGTAAATTTGTAAATTTGGAATATCAATATTTACTTTATTACTTGCAGGCACAATTGCCATGTTAAAGCCATGTTTAGCTGCTTCAGCTAAACGCTCTTGTCCCATAGGCACTGGTCGCAATTCCCCACTTAAACCTAACTCCCCTAAAACTATTAAGTTACGCGGAATTACTTTATTTAAGAATGAGCTTAAAATAGCTAAAACTACAGCTAGGTCAGCAGAAGTCTCTTGTACTTTAATCCCTCCCACCACGTTAACATAAACTTCATGATTGTACATTTGCGTACTACCATGTTTTGCCATAATCGCTAACAACATTTGTAAACGATTACCGTCAAAACCATTCGAAATGCGACGTGATGATTCTTTATTAGAGTTATCAACTAAAGCTTGGATCTCAACAATTAGAGGACGAGAACCCTCCCATAAAACTACTATTGAAGAGCCTGGAGCCGGTTCATCGGTGCGAGATAAAAAGATAGCTGATGGATTTTTTACCTCATGTAAACCATAAGAATCCATCACAAACACCCCGATTTCATTGACAGCACCAAAACGGTTCTTTGTTGAACGAATAATACGGTAACGAGAATCTTCAGCGGTTTCAATCATCAGAGAACAGTCAATTACGTGTTCTAGTACTTTAGGACCAGCCAGAGCTCCCTCTTTAGTTACGTGCCCAACCATAATTACCGAAGTATGCGTTTGCTTAGCATAACGAGTTAAAGCTGCTGCTGATTCACGTACTTGAGAAACCGAACCTGGACTTGAACTAATACCATCTAAAGACATAACCTGTATCGAGTCTATAATTAAGAGATCTGGTCTTTCTTCCTCACAAACGCTAATAATACTCTCAATTGAAGTTTCTGAAAGCATTAAAAGATTATCATCTTTAGCAGGCAAGCCAACACGTTCAGCACGCATTTTCACTTGTTCAAGAGACTCTTCCCCTGTAACATACAGAATTTTATTGTGGTCACTTAACTTAGTTACCACTTGTAATAAAATCGTTGATTTCCCTGCCCCTGGATGTCCACCTACTAAAATTGCAGATCCAGGAACTAAACCACCTCCAAGCACGCGATCAAATTCAGAAAAGCCTGTTTTTGTGCGATCAATCTTTTGTACTTCAATTTGGCTAATGCGTTTTACCCCATCATTGAATAAACCGGCATAACCACCTTTCGAAGTAGCTTCGCGGGATTTTAGTTTGTTGACAACTTGCGCTCCAGTAGTTGCTGGAGCTTCAAGTTTAAATTCTTGAAAAGTATTATACTCTCCACATGATCTACATTTGCCTTCCCATTTTGGATAATCAAATCCACAGTTATTACAAACATAAACCGTTTTTGTTTTTTTATTGGTCATATTTAATCGTAAAGAATTTCCGTATTGGTACCAAACCTAGCTAAGTATAGAGTTCTAAGCGCTACTAGAGCTCTAACAAACGAGACACCAGCCTCGAGATGACGAATACTTATTCGCCCAACATCTTGATCATTTACAGGGTATTTCTCTAAATAAGCAATCTCCTGGCGTATTTCAGCACAAGCTCCCATAGCTCTCTCTAAAAACTCACCATCAGGTTTAACACTAAGACGACGAATATAAGATTCTATATTCTTTAACAGTAAACTATATTCTTCTAGCATTTCCTTAGTGTAATCATTCGGCGCAAAATTTGAGCAAAGATATAAAACAAACCAATACTCTTGCGCTTTCAGGATTTTATCCCTGATATCGTAGATTGTAATATCTTTAGTATAGTAGTCTAATTCGCGTTGTATTACTTTAGCTTCAAAGTTTTTTAACGGATTAAATAGATGTAAATAATTTAAGAGATGAATATGCTCTTGATCTGGAACAAATTTAAAAGTTTCATGCGACCAGTTACTTGACAGAGCTTGAGTAAAGTTTTGATAAAAACAGTTTTTACGATTATGAAACTTAGTTAAGTAATAATTT
Source organism: Psittacicella hinzii (assembly GCF_003585885.1). Lineage (GTDB taxonomy): Bacteria > Pseudomonadota > Gammaproteobacteria > Enterobacterales > Psittacicellaceae > Psittacicella. Next base: position 15,417 of record NZ_NRHC01000030.1, read on the forward strand.
AGTTTCTTAGGTCGAACAAATGGACTATCATAAATCATAATTGGAAAGTCTTTTTCTCCAGCCTCTTCTTCACTTTCTTCTTCAATTTCATAAGAAAGCACATGTTCAGTGTAACTTAATCGCCAAGAAGCTGGTGTTACTTTCTCTGGCTCTACCTTATTCTCTAACGGAACTACGTAATCACTTAATGCAGGCAAGCCATTAACTAAGCTTGGATCATGCAGTTCAAATAAAGTACAACCATTGTTGTTACATAAAGAACTAAAAAGATCTTGCTCACCAACTAACTCAAAACTATAATCTCTTAATTCAAGTGGTTGCGAAAATGGATCTATACTCCCCTCACTAATAAAAGGAGTATTATCATAAATTTTAGCGCTAAATCTTAATAAAGGCTTTATTTGTAAGATTTTATCGTTACTCGCAATTAAAGGAAAATTCGGCGCTAATAGTTTAGTTAAAAATGGTAATCCATAATGATCAAAATATAGAGCTTTGCCTAGTTCTAACTTTTGCTCTAAAGGAAAAGTTAACTCTTCAACTAGCACTGGTTCTTGAAAGACATTAGCATAGTTAAACTTATAAACTTTTACTTGGTATAGTTTAACAAACTCATGCTTATATACCTTTACCAGTAAACCATTTCTTAAAAGTAAGCACTCCGGAGTGTCATATACCTCATAGGTATATTCTTCAGGAATTGCTCCCTCTTGCTTGGTCATTACTTCAATAATTGAGTTACGATCAAAGATCCCATCAGGTAAAGTGTTATTAAGACTAACTAAGTTTCTTCTTGGATTATTTGGATCAAAGATAAAAGCAGAAAATATTTGCTCTTGAGGAATTCTTGTCATAAAGTTATATAGATCTATAGTTTTTTAGACTATTATTTTAACATAATAAAATAAACCAATACTAAGGAACACTTAGTATTGGTTTAAAAGCTCTATTTATTATTTTGCTCGTTTTCTTCGATACGAGTTAACTCATCGTTAAGGTTGTTTTGCACATCTTGATCAATTTGTTTTGCAAGTTTAGCTTCTTGAACAGTTAAATAATCAATTAACTCATCTTCCTCGGTTTGCGGAGTTTGTTTGAGTTCTTGATTAACTAACTTATCTGTTTGCTTACGATCATAGTTAACATCTGTTAATAGCTCGTTATCCTCTAGAGAAGATTTTTTGTTAGAGGTAACTTCTTCCTCTTTCTTATCTTCTTCACTATCAGCATTAACAACTTCTTGCCCTAAATGATGAGCAACAATTTGTTCAACTTGTTCACTATTAACTCCTTTACGGATATCGTTAATCGAGTGTTGTGCAGCTTGACGAATAAAGTCTGAAGTTTGCGCTTCACGCTCTGCTTTCTCTTCGCTAGAGTTAGCTTTAACCACTTCAACTTTATCATCTTGTTCTGTAGGAGCTTGCTCTTGGTTATTTTCAGCCAGAGCGCCAGCTTTAGCCTTATCATTATTTTCACTAGCTGATTGCTCTTCAATTCTTTGGTCAACTTTGCACACTTGATAAATTTGTGCTAGTTCACGACGATAGTTAATTAAAGATACCGCAATCCCTACTATTTTTTCATTGAGATAGAAGTTTAAATCAAAGTCTTCTTCAAAACCGCTATTATTAGCCAATTCATTAGCCTCTTTAACAAACTCCCCTATAGTGTCCCTTAGTTCTTGATCGCCATAATTATAGAGTTTAGCAAAAATTAAAGCTAATCTTTCAAGTTGTACTATAGTTTGATCGTCAATTTGTTCAAGCTTATCATTTTCATAAGCTTCAATAATTAACTGATTGATTAAACTCATGTTTGACACTATATAGTCATTTAAAGCCATGAATTTAATTGACGGGGTTATATAAAGGCTATAGATTTTAGGTTCGCTAACAATGTTTGAAACAACACTTTGTAAAGCTAAATGAGAGTTTTGCGCTCTTAGATAACGTTTGTTTAAATCAAACGGAGTAATTGGGTGTTTTAATAACACGCCAACTAAGGATAAGAGTAAACCTTTGTTATCAGCATACACCTGACGGACATTCTTATCTAGACTTAAGTATTTCCACTCTGGGAAAACATAGTTCATTACAAGATAACAAAGTCCTGCACCCATGGTATTTGCTAAGATACGCTCAATTACTACCACTGGAGTTAACTCTAGTCCTGCTAAGCGGAAAGTACAGAAAACCGACATGGTTAAGAACATAGTTGAATAACCATAGTTTAGTACTTTGGTAACTTGGAAAAGAGTTAAAGTAATTACTGCGGCTAAACAAAGTTCTAATGGCATAGTTTCTACAGGGAAAGCTAAGCAAGCACCTAACAATGCCCCGAAAATAGATCCATATACCCTGTGTTTTACGCGTAACTTAGTTAGAGAGTAACGAGGTTGAATAACTAAAACCCCAGCCATCATAAACCAGAAAGCAAACTGCACGTCAACCACATGGAAGACAAAAGCAGACATTAGAATCATTAAGCCTACACGTATTGCATGGCGAAATGTTGGCGAAGTTAAAGTAAAGTTATCAAGCAGAGCTTGAATTCTAAATTTAAGCCCAACTTTAGCACCTTTTTCTGGAGTGAACTGCTGAATACTCTGTTTAAACGTATCATTGTTATTAATATTTTGTAATAACCAGTATACTTTTTTAAGTTTAGTTAAGAGTAATTGCAGACTATCAACATGATAGTAGTGTAATGAACGTTGTTTACTAATTGAAGCTTCTAAGCGTTCAATAGAAATAAGAATTCTCTTATCTAGCACCGCAATACGATCTGTTTTGAGATCGTACGAAAATTGCGCTGCAGCAGAAGCGTACAACATTAAAATTCTTTGAATTCTAAACATTATATCGCTATCTTGCAGACGATCTTTTAACGCTTGATAATCTTGCAGATTAAAGTCTAAGGTTTTAAAAATATTATCCGCAGTAAGGTAATAACGAAGCATGTCGCTGGTTGTTTTACGCTTACCGAAAGATTTAATACGAATAAGTAAGGCTGACTTACCTATTTCAAATTGTTCAATCAAACTATTACGTGCTTTTTCATAGCTACGATTGTAGTAGGTGTTTTCTGAAAACTCTCCACTACTTTCTTGCTCTGTTGCCGTGAAAGCACGTCGATCTATTTCATCATCTGGATCGAAAAAGCTTGACTTGATTGTTAAGAACTCACTTAAAGAGTTATATAAATCTGAAACGTTGTTCTTAATCCCACGATTTGGAAAGAGCACATGCACTAAAAGGGAAGTCCCTGTATAGAACATTGCAGCAAACAACATAAAAAGCAGATTTTCTACGGCTTCTGTAAAATCTGAAGCGCCAAAGCAAAGGAAAATACTATAACAAAGTATTAATACTCCACCAAAGCCTACGGTCTTTAAGCTATTACTAAATACCCCCGACATCACAAACACAAAGGAGGCTACGAGAGCCACTCCCCACATAAGATAAAGATTATGGAAAGTATAAAGTACTAAAGCTTCCGCAATTAAAAAGGTAAGAAAAATGAGAAAAGCATTTTTCACCTTACCTGAAAATTTATTATCTATATCTACCAAACCACCGGCAATTAGCCCTAAACACATAGGTAAATATAGTGAGTATAGTCCTAAAGTACTTAAAAATGTTAGTACCATACTCGTAGAAATGAAAGTAGGTAGAATATTAACCCATTGATACTTAATAATGGATTTAAATTTAGTTGCCATAAATCTACAAAAACCTGAACGACTAAAAAATACCCCTATATTTTACTCCTCCACAGAAGAATTTGCAGAGTAAAAAAGAACCCTAAAAATATTTTTAGGGTTCTTTTTTTCAATTTAGTTCATTTTATATTTTGCTTTAAGGCTGTCAATAAAGCCACTCTCTTTAGCCTGTGCTAAAGCTTGATTTACAGCTTCAAGTAACTCCTTATCTTTTTTATTTACGCCAATTGCTGGTCCGGTTAAGCCGAATAATGGATCAGAAAATGGAGTACCTGCTACGGTAAAGTCATTACTATCCTCTAATAAAGGTTTAGCAATTTCTTCCGTAATTAAAAAAGCGTCGATTCTCTTAGCTTTTAAATCAAGTAATGCTAGGTCATTTGTTTGGTATCTTACAATCTTAAATTTAGTCTTTTCATCAAGATATTTAGCTTGAGAAGTACCAGCTTGTGTACCTACTGTTTTTAATTGTTCAACTGTAGTTAAGCCACTTGCTTTACTAACTAAATAAACATTGTTCTCTTTTGGTAAGTACTCGTCAGAAAAAGCAACAACTTTTAATCTTGCTTCAGTAGGATGAACACCAGCAATGACTAAGTCGATTTTTCTAAAGTTTAAATTCGAAAATAAACTATCAAAAGCTTGATTTTCTACTGTACATTTAATCCCAATTTGTGCACATACATAGTTAATTAGATCAATATCAAAGCCCACTAATTCACCTTTTTCATTTAAATACTCGTAAGGTGCATAAGTAGCTTCAGTACCAACTACGTAAGTTTTATTTTTATCTAAAGCAAAAGCTGAAGTTGTAAAACCAGCAAAAAATGTAGAGGCAATTAAGCCTAAAGCAAATAATTTTTTCATAGCTATCCTTTTAAAGTTGTAAATTATTAAATCGTAAATCGTAAATTGTTAAATGAACTAAATAGCGTATTTAAGCCAGTGTTTTTCTACTACTCTTAAAATTAAAGTTAAGATGGTACTGATTACTAAATAGATAATACCTGCAGACACAAAGGCAGTAATCGCATCATAGGTCTCCCCATAGTAGTTTTTCGCATAACCGAAGATATCAGTTACCGTAATCATACTTACTAAAGAAGTACCTTTAAAAAGAAGAATTACTTCATTTGAATAGGTAGGCAAAACTCTTCTAAGAGCATAAGGGAAAAGTAATTTGTAAGTTTGGAATTTAGATAATCCCATCGAACGACAAACTTCCCATTGACCTTTATCAATATTTTTAATTGCCCCACTAAAAATAATAGTTGTATAGGCACCCGAGTTTAAACCACAAGTTAAAAAAGCAACAAACCAAGTATTGCTAAATAACTCTAGCACCCAAGTTCCCTCTAAGAACGCAAATTGCGTTGGGCTGTAATAAAAAATAAAGTACTGAAACAGAAGAGGCGTACCTGAAAAAAGTAATACGTATAAATCAACTAATTTAGCAAAAGGTTTGGCTGCAATACTTTTTATTGTTGTTAAAGTTAGCGCAAGAAAAAAAGCTAAAATCAAACCACCAAAAGTAATGTATAGCGTAGTTGGCACACCTTTTACTATCGTTGATAGAGCATCAAGATAAGTTTCTAACATGGCATATCCTAGTTATTATTGGTGATTAAATAAGCATTGAAATGACGATCTAAACGTTTTATTAATGCGTTTGAAATTATCGTAATAATTAAGTATAAACACGCTGCAATAATGTACCAAGTAAATGGTTGATGAGTTACTTTAATTACTGAGCTTGTTGTAAAGATAATTTCACTAATACCAATAGTAGAAACTAATGATGAATCTTTTAATAAAGACAACCACTGGTTAGTTAAACCAGGAATAGCTTGACGCCACATTTGTGGAAGAATAATATCAAAGAAGATTTTCATTCTTCCTAAACCTAAAGCTTTAGCTGCTAACCATTGTCCTTGCGGAATAGACTCAATAGCTCCTCTCAAAGTTTGCGAACCATAAGAGGCAAAGATTAAAGCTAAAGCAAAAATTCCGGCAGCAAAAGCATTTAAGTTAATCCCAAAGTTACTTAAAAATTGGCTCCCCCCGTAGTAAACTAAGAAGATTAAGACAATTTCCGGTAAACCACGAAGCATCATTAATAATACTTCAAACGGTGCTGAAATAATTTTTAAAGGAGTTTTTTGTAAACCTAAGAAGATAGTTGACAGTACCATACCTAAAAGCATAGAAAGTACCGAAACAACTACCGTCCAGCCTGCTCCTTTTAAAACTATCTCTAGCAGAGATAAGTTTATTTGCTCCATCTTACACTCCTATTTAGAATATGCAAGATATTCTTTAAACTCTTTAGTTTGAGGATTATTGAACATTTGTTCAGCTTCTCCTTGTTCAACTAAACGTCCACTTTCAAAATAATAAACTCTATCCGCTATTTGACGAGCAAAACCTACATCATGGGTAACGATTATCTGCGTTACCCCAGTACTTGCTAAATCTTTAACAATACGTGCAACTTGACCGGTGATATTTGGGTCTAGAGCTGCTGTTGGCTCGTCATAAAGAAGTACTTCTGGTTGCATCATTAAAGCACGACAAATTGCCACTCTTTGTTGCTGACCACCAGAAAGTTGTAAAGGATATTTATTTGCGTGCTCGGCAATTTGTAATACCTCAAGTAACTTTTGTGCTCTAGTTTTTGCTTCTTCTTTTGAAGTTAACTTTAAAGTTACAGGAGCATAAGTTAAATTCTCCAGCACTGTTTTATGAGGCCATAAATTATAGTTCTGGAAAACCATACCAACTTTACGTCGTAAAAGTTGTGCAGTTTTTTCTGAAACCTTGTTATTAAAATCAATTACTTGATTATCAATTTTTAAAGTACCGCTTGAAGGTAACTCTAATAAATTTAACGTTCTTATAAAAGTCGACTTACCTGCGCCTGACTTACCTAATAGAACTGAAACTTTACCTAATGGTAAGGCGCAATTTACATCAAACAAAGCTTGTGTTTGACCATAAAACAGGTTCAAACCTTTTATTTCTATGTTATCCATTTAATTAATTCTCATTCGGCTGATAACTTAAATTTTACATAATAAACTTTTTTATTGCAAGCAGGGCAATTTTAGCACTATTTTTGCAAAAAAAGCACTATAATCTCGCTTTTTTAAGCAAAAAACACTAAACCTCTTTTTTATAAAAAGCTAAAAATCAATACTTTACGTGAATATAGTAAACAAAAATTACGTAAAAGTTGCAAACTATTATTGCAAAAATTAATTTACAAATTATTGATTTTTAAGATAATTTAATCTAAGGATCTTTTAAAAAATCTAATAGATTTTGCACGTTTCGATAAATTTTTGTAACTTTTTAGACTATTTTTTTAGCTATTTATTCTCTGTTACCAGCTTGCTTTTTCCTTGACCTATTTCTTACTTGTCTTGTAAGAAGATAATTTTACAAGAAATGATCAAGAAATGATTTTAAAGGTGAAAACTTGGAAGACTTCCTCTAATCTAATAGGGGCAAGCTGTACTTGTCACTATACCGTAGTGTATAGAGTTTTATTCTTCTTACCTACTTCTTCACGAGCTAATTTAGGAATCAAATAACCTGAAGTTTGCTCTTGCAGCTCTCTGTAAAGAGCTAAAGCTTCTTCATCACTGACATAAAAATGACTTGCACCAGTTACTTTATCAAGTAGATGCAAGTAGTAAGGGAGAATACCAGCTTGAAAGAGCTTATGAGAGAGTTGAGCTAAAACCTCAACCGAGTTATTTACCCCTTTTAGTAAGACCGATTGATTTAACAGTAAAACTCCTGCTTGCGCCAGAGAAGCTAGTTTTTCTTGTAAAAGTTCACTAATTTCTGAAGGGTGATTTATATGACTTACCCAGATCACTCTAATTTTTGCTTGTGCAAGAAACTGGCAAATCTGTACAAAGCCTTCTGTAATTCTATTAGGAAGAACTATTGGTAGACGCGAATGAATTCTTAATCTATCAATTTTCACCTTTGCCTCTTGATTACGTTTAATCAGCTCCTCTGCTAACCAAAAAAACTCTTTATCAGTCATCATTAGAGGATCTCCTCCGGACAAAATTAATTCAGAAATTTCTTGGCTATAAGCATAATCAAGGGATTTTTGCCACTCCTCTCTACTTGAAGCTAAATCGTGATAAGGGAAGTTACGACGAAAACAGTAGCGACAATTTACTGCACACCCACCTTTAGGTAAAAAGAGTAAGCGATCCTGATACTTATGAACTACATTTTTAACAGGAATAAAGTTATCTTGCTCATCCAAAGGTTGTAAAACAAACCCATCTTTTTCAACCAACTCTTGGCTAAAAGGTAGTACCTGCAGGAGTAAAGGATCATCAATATTACCTTTACTCATTAAGTCTGCAAAGTGCTTAGGAACTAGCATAGGAAAAGAGTTTTTCTCTAGTAAAGGTTTACCCGCGATTTTACTCTCTAGGTGGCTATCTATTTGCAAATATTCTAACAATTCATGTGGCTGTTTAAATGCTTGGGCAAGCTCACGTTTCCACTGATTGTCGCTAAGTTGCATATTCAAACTAATCATACAAATATGAGGAAAAGCGTAACCATAAGTTACGCTTTAATTAATCTTTATTTAACTGGAACAAAACCAATTCTATCTTTAAATCTTGCTAAAGTAACCTCTGCACGACTTGCAGCTTTAGCAGCACCTTCGCGAATAATTTTATTTAAAAGTTCTTCATTATTACGATAGTGATTAAATTTAGTTTGTAAATCTTCTAACAGTTTACATACTTCTTCAGCAACATATTTTTTAAAGTTACCATACATAGAATCTTTAAATTCTTCTTCTAGTTCTTTAATTGATTTACCTGTTACTGCTGAAGCGATATCAAGCAGGTTAGAAATTCCAGCTTTGTTTTCTAAATCATAAGCTACACGTGGTGGATCTTCACCATCAGTAACTGCTGATTTAATTTTCTTAGCTACTTTTTTAAGATCTTCTAATAAGAAAATAACATTGTTAGCGTTGTCGTCTGATTTAGACATTTTCTTACTTGGATCTTGTAATGACATAATACGCGCACCTACAGGGGCAATAAACGGTTCTGGAATTTTGAAAGTATCTTCACCGTAAATTTTATTAACACGGGCAGCGACATCACGACATAACTCTAAATGTTGTTTTTGGTCAGCACCAACTGGTACTTGGTCAGCTTGATAAAGGAGAATATCCGCTGCCATTAACACAGGGTAATCAAATAAACCAGCAGTTACATTTTGCTCATAACGTGATGATTTATCTTTAAACTGCGTCATACGACTTAGTTCACCAAAACCTGTATAACAGTTTAATAACCAACCTAATTCCGCATGTTGGTGTACATGACTTTGAATAAAAATTGTACTTTTCTCTGGATCAATTCCGGCAGCTAAGTATAAAGCAACCATATCAAGGCTTGCTTTGCGTAGGGCTTCAGGATCTTGACGTACAGTTATTGCATGTAGATCAACCACACAATAAAAACATTCGTAATCGTCTTGCATTTTAACCCAGTTACGTAAAGAGCCTAAATAGTTTCCTAAACTTAAAGTACCTGATGGTTGAATACCACTTAAAATAACTGGTTTACTCATATTAATAATCCTATTGTTCAAAAGACGATAATGAAACTAAATAAAACTGCAAATCCATGAAGAAAATAACAAAAGCTCATACTTAACTTCAATGAAAGATAAGCATAAGCTAGAAAATTTACATTAGTAAAGATAACCTTGCCTCTTAGAGAGAAATAATAAAACTAAGCTTAATTTTATTCAAATCAAGCCTACTTTACCTTTCTTAGTTACTTTTAAACGAGTATTGAGCTAGCATGGAGATAATATCGAGCTAAAATTGTTTAACTCGTCTATTTAAAAACTAGCGAACATTACTAATGTAAACCTTTAAGTATATTTTACCCTAGATTTTGCGATAATTCTTCTCTTAATTGCGCTAAAGCTATATTAGCGTCAGGTAAAACCCCAAACCAGTAGTAATGAGATAAGGCTGCTTGTCTCACTAACATACCTAAACCGTCAGCTAAGTTTTGACTACAACCTAGTTGTTCGATAAAACTTAGAAACGGAGTTTTACCTACAGCAGCATACTGCATATCGTAAAACTTAGTATTCGGGTTAGTAATACGGCTGGTACGTAAGTTTACCGCATCTTCACCTTTTTTATAGGCTACTGCATTGATTACTAAATCGTAATCATCAAAGTCATACTCTGTTACAGCCTCAACTTTACCGTACTTTCTAAAGCTTGAAGCTACTTCTTGAGCACGCTCACGTGTACGGTTAAAGATATCTACTTGTGCTCCCTCTTTTAAAAGATGATAAAGCACACCAGTAACCGCACCACCTGCGCCAAGAATTAGAATTTTACTTTTTAAATTAAGCCAGCCTAAAGATTTTAAATCTGAAGAAAGACCATAGCCATCTGTATTTTCTGCGTAAAGGCTACCGTCAGCTCGCTTAATAACTGTATTACATGCTTGAGCTATCTCACAAACTTCTGATCTATCTTTGATTAGATCATAGACTACTTTTTTAAAAGGAGAAGTCACATTAGAACCTTTCCCTCCTTGATTTGCAAAAAAATCAAGAAAAGCTTCAATAAAAGTAGCTAAATCCATTCCTTCACCATTACGATTATAATCAATGCAAGTGCCTCTTTGACTTGCAAAGATCTCATGAATACGAGGCGAAAGACTATGAGAAATAGGATTACCCCAAACTAAAAAACGATCAACTTGCATATTTCTTAACCTCTAGCCTTAGCTTTTTCATATACTCGAGCTATTTCTTTGTATGCTGGAATTAGATGAGGAAAAGACAGTACTTTGTCTAGTTCTAATCCCTCTGGTTGTTGGTCACCAAATACCTCTTCTTGCCCTATACGACCTAATTCCAAATTAATCACTGACGTATAGCTTGCTAAAGTAAAATCTAAGTCCACTAATAGACGTAAAACAGCTAGTTGTTTTACTAATACATCATCAAATGCCAAAAACACATCTTCTAAATTAGGAACTAATAGATCTTTAGCATTTCTAAGGACACCAAATTTAGGGACTTCACCAATACTAGCTAGTTTTTCTAAACTTTCTTTAGGAAGAAGATTTAATAAAATACTTTCATTTACTTCTTTCTCTTGACCATAAATTACAGGTTGATCATAAACTACTACCTGTTCTTGCTCATAGAGATTAGAAGAACTCTCTAACATCTTAACAACTTGCTCTGCCGTTCTTAAAGAATTGCTTCCTGAATAATTTGCAGAAGTTGAAACTATCGCCCCGCCAAAAGTGTTAATTAAGTCCATTAAAAACGGTTCATGAGTTATTCTCACAGCAACTGTTGCAAACTTACCACGTAAAACCTCTGGGCAATCTTTTTTTGCAGGAAGGAGGAAAGTAAGTCCTTGTCCAGTACTATGTAAAGCTGCAACTAAATGTAACGCTTGGCTTAAGTTCTCTTGTGCCTCCTCTCCTATTGCTAGAAGATTATGCGCTTTAGCTTGCTGGTAGGCGCTCTTTAGAATGTAAAGAATTCTTTCTAAGTAAATTATATGGATGTTATCCTCTTCACCAATATCTCTAACTCTTGCATCACTATCTTCTGATCTTATATTACCGATAGCTTGCACTAAACTATTAAAGTAACTCTCACTTACCCCTGGATATTTGTCCTTAGATAAAAGAGAGTTTTGCTTAAATGGCTTACGTGGATGGTTAACATGTTTAAGTAACTCTTTTAGACTTTGAGGGATTAAGTCTAAATCAACTATTTCACTTACTTGCTCTAGTGAAGTTGCAAGAATAACAAAACCTTTATTAGCATCGCGTTCTTTTAAAGCAAGAATTCTTTCAATAACCTCAAGCTTGTCGATGCGGCAACCTAAACCAAACACAGATTCGGTTGGGTAAGCAACAATCTTATCTAAAAGATCTTTGGTCGCTTGCAGTTCTTTTAGATTTGAAACTTTGGCGATCTTCATCGCTAAACTCCATATACAAATTTAATTAAATATAACTTTATCTAAAGTCTCAGTTAGCTTATAGATAGCTATAATTTTAACATAAGCCATAGTCTTAGCTATAAAAATGTGATCTATTAAACCTTTTTACAATTTTATAAAGTTAAATTTTGAAAATAAAGTATAATATAGCGGGGTGAAACTACTCACTTTCTTATTAGATTGAATTACTTTCTTCTTAGATTTTAATTTAGGTGCTTAAGTAATTTACTTTACCAAGCTTTAAACTAATTAATTATAGGATTTTTCGATGACTACTCCAACATTAAGACAACTATGCGCTAACGCTATTAGAGTGTTATCAATGGATGCAATCCAAAAAGCTAACTCAGGTCACCCAGGTGCTCCTATGGGTATGGCTGACATTGCTGAGGTATTATGGCGCCGTAACTTAAAGCACAACCCATTAAATCCTAAATGGGCAAATAGAGACCGCTTTGTTCTTTCTAATGGTCACGGTTCAATGTTAATTTATAGCCTATTACACTTAACAGGCTACGACCTATCTTTAGCAGAATTAAAGAACTTCCGTCAATTAGGTTCATTAACTCCAGGACACCCTGAATATGGTCACACTCCAGGAGTAGAAACAACTACAGGTCCTCTAGGTCAAGGTATCGCTAATGCTGTAGGTATGGCTTTAGCTGAAAAATTACTTGCACGTGAATTCAACCAAGAAGATCTAAAACCAGTTGACCACTACACTTACGCTTTCTTAGGTGATGGTTGTTTAATGGAAGGGGTATCACACGAAGCTTGTTCTTTAGCAGGTACTCTAGGTTTAAATAAATTAATTGCTTTCTACGATGCTAATAACATCTCAATTGACGGTGACATCGAAGGATGGTTCACAGATAACACAGCTGAGCGTTTTAGAGCTTACGGTTGGAATGTTATTGAAAATGTAGATGGTCACAACCCAGAACAAATTCAAGCTGCTTTAGATGCTGCTAAAAAAGAAAGCAACAAACCAAGCTTAATTATTTGTAAAACTGTAATTGGTAAAGGTGCACCTAATAAAGAAGGTACTCACCACGTTCACGGTGCTCCACTAGGCGCTGATGAAATTAAAGCTTCTAAAGAAGCTATGCAATGGCCTTCATTAGAACCTTTCTATGTACCTGAAGAAGCATACAATGCTTGGAATGCTCGTACAACAGGACAAAAAGTTGAAGAAGAGTGGAATAAATTATTTGCTGCTTATAAAGAAAGATATCCTGAATTAGGTGCAAAATTAGAAGCTCGTTTCAATGGTGAATTAGAAGCTAATTTAGCTGAATTAGCAGATCAATACATCGCTCAATTACAAGCTGAACCTAAATCTTTAGCAACTCGTTCATCTTCACAAAACGCGTTAAATGCTTTAGCTCCACACGTTTCTTCAATCCTAGGTGGTTCTGCTGACTTAGCTCCTTCAAACTTAACTATGTTTAAAGGTTGCAAGTCAATTACTCCTAACGATGTAGCTGGTAACTACGTTCACTATGGTGTACGTGAGTTCGGTATGGCTGCAATTATGAACGGGGTAGCGTTACACGGTACTCACTTACCTTACGGTGGCACTTTCTTAATGTTCTCAAGCTATGCAATGAACGCTATTCGTATGGCTGCATTAATGAAACTACAAACTGTATACGTGTTTACGCACGATTCTATCGGTGTAGGTGAAGATGGTCCAACTCACCAACCAATTGAAAATACAGAACAATTACGCTTAATTCCTAACTTAAGCGTATGGCGTCCAGCTGACCAAGTAGAAACAGCTGTAGCTTGGAAACAAGCATTATTAGCTAACCGCACTAAACCAACTGCTCTAATCTTAACTAGACAAAATCTAGAACAACAAGAGCGTACAGCACAACAAGTAGCTGATATTGAAAAAGGTGGTTATGTATTAGTAGACGCTGTAAATCCAGAAGTGATTTTTGTAGCTACAGGTTCTGAAGTTGATTTAGCTGTTAAAGTAGCAGAAAAATTAACTGCTGAAGGTAAAGCTGTTCGTGTAGTATCTATGCCTTCAGTTGATACTTTCGAAGCACAAGATCAAGCTTACCGTGAATCAGTATTACCAACAAGCGTACGTAAACGTGTAGTTCTAGAAGTAGGTTCTACTTCTGGCTGGTACAAATATGTTGGCTTAGATGGTTTAGTACTTGGTATTGACCGTTACGGTGATTCAGCTCCAGCTGCACAATTATTTGATTTATTTGGCTTTACAGTAGACAAAGTTTACGATAAAGTTTCACAATATCTAAACAAATAATATTTTTAAAGCCTAGGGTTTCCCTAGGCTTTACTTTTGCTGAAAAAATCGGCATTAAAAAAAGAGGCGCCAAAGACACCCCTACTTCCATAAACTAAAAAAGTTTAACACTATCCAAATATTTAGGCTTTCCACCCCTAAATATAAAGTTTATGTGTTAAATATTTGTTTATTTTACCACCATTAAATAGCTAATATCAAGCTTCTCCTGCAAAAAGCTCGCAACTTATAGCTGATTTAATTCTTATAGTTAGTAAGATAAAATTGTGATTTATGGTATAATACTCTACTTAGTAAATTTCAATTTTTAAACATTAGTTAGATAATTTATACGAAATTATCCAGCTAATGCTTAAAACCTAATTTGCGGTGCTTTTTATACACTACAGACCATAACCACTATTATAATAGTGTAAAATTGTTAATTTTGTAGCTGTAACTTGCTAACATTCAAGTATAAGTTCTTATCTAACAATGCGATTTTATAATCGAATACTATTTCTATAGCAGGTTAATTTTTCATAAAGTAGTGTATAAATTTCTATACACCACTACCTTAAATAAAAGTTATTTTTCTTATTTAAGATATTGAAAATTAAATCGCTTTATTTTTGTAGTGTATAAAAGTCACCGCAATTTAGGTTAAAATTTTTTCGTTTTAATTTTATTTATTAATTAATTTAATCATCTCTATGATTTACAACAAAAAATATGATGTTATTGTAATTGGTGGTGGACATGCTGGAACAGAAGCTTGTTTAGCTGCTGCCCGCATGGGGTTAAAAACTCTACTTTTAACTCACAACATTGATACTTTAGGACAAATGTCTTGTAACCCAGCTATAGGTGGTATCGGTAAAGGTCACCTTGTTAAAGAAATCGATGCTATGGGTGGTTTAATGGGGATTGCTGCTGACCACTGTGGAATTCAATTTAGAACTCTGAACTCTTCAAAAGGTCCTGCAGTACGTGCAACACGTGCACAAATCGATCGTTCTTTATACCGTAACTTTGTAAGTAAATACCTATGTAATCAAGAAAATCTAGATATTTTCCAACAAGAAGTTGTTGATATCAAGATTGAAAATGATACTGTTAAAAGTGTTATTACTAAAATCGGTTTAGAGTTCGAAACTACTACTGCAGTTTTAACTACTGGTACTTTCTTAGGTGGTAAAATCCACGTAGGCATGGAAAACTATACCGGTGGTCGTGCTGGAGATCCAGCTTCAATTTCTCTAGCAGAGCGTTTACGTAGTTTAAATCTTCGTGTTGGTCGTTTAAAAACTGGTACCCCTCCACGTATTGACGTCCGCACAATTGACTTTAGTAAGCTAGGTATTCAAGAAGGTGATCAAGGTGAATTACCAGTATTTAGTTTCATGGGATCACAAGAGCAACACCCTCAACAAATCCCTTGTTACATGACTTACACTAACGAAGAAACTCACCAAGCTATTCGTGATAACTTACATCGTTCTCCTATGTATGCTGGAGTTATTGAAGGTGTTGGTCCAAGATACTGTCCGTCAATTGAAGATAAAATCGTTCGTTTTGCTGACAAAGACAAACACCAAATCTTCTTAGAACCTGAAGGTTTAAACTCTACAGAAATTTATCCTAATGGAGTTTCAACTTCATTACCATTTGACGTACAAGTTAAAATTATTAACTCTATGCCTGGCTTAGAAAATGCGCGTATTATGCGTCCAGGTTACGCTATTGAGTATGATTATTTTGATCCTCGTGATTTAAAACTTTCACTTGAAAGTAAAAAAATCACTAATCTATTTATGGCTGGTCAAATTAACGGTACTACAGGTTATGAAGAAGCTGCAGCTCAAGGTTTACTTGCTGGTATTAATGCAGGTCTTCGTTGTCAAAATAAAGATGCTTGGTATCCTAAACGTAATGAAGCTTACCTTGGAGTGTTAATTGATGATCTTTGTACTTTAGGAACAAACGAACCTTATCGCCTTTTCACTTCACGTGCTGAATACCGTTTATTATTACGTGAAGACAACGCAGATTTACGTTTAACTCCTAAAGCACAAGAGTTAGGCTTAATTACAGCTGAACGTTGGCAGCGTTTCCAAGATAAAGTAGCAAACATAGGTAAAGAAACTGAACGTTTAAAAAACATTTGGATTCACCCTCATGTTGAGAATATCGCTGAAATCAATGCTCTGTTAGACGCTCCTTTAACTAAAGAAGCTAATGGTCTTGAACTGCTTAAACGTCCAGACATGAATTACGAAAAATTATGTCAAATTGCACAGTTTGCGACTGAACAATTAGATGACAAACAAGCTGCTATACAAGTTGAGATCAATAGTAAATATCAAGGTTATATTGACCGTCAATTAGAAGAGATCGCTCGTTTAGAACGTAATGAAAATACTGAAATTCCAGCAGATTTCGTTTATCGCGAAATTTCAGGTTTATCAAATGAAGTTATTTCTAAACTAGAAAACTTTAGACCACAAACTATTGGTCAAGCTTCACGTATTTCAGGTATCACCCCTGCGGCTATCTCTATTTTATTAGTTTATCTAAAAAAATATAGCCAAGCACATGGTTCTACCCTACCAGGTGGAATCGCTCGCGAAGCTGAATAAAGAAAATTAATTTATTATATTTATTCTATAGGGAAGTTCTTTACGAACTTCCCTTATTTTTTGCAAATTGTAAAGACTATTGCAATTAGTCAAAACAAACAGTCAAATGATAGGTAAAAATCTAAATTAAATCTTACATTTGATAGATTACTCTAATTAAAATTAACATTTTTTCATTGTTATCAAAGTCCATCTCTCAAAAAATCAACAACTAAGAAACCACAAGTTTACAAAATCCTGACATTTGATACTTTTTAATAGGCATAAATATTTACTTTTGTTAGTTTTTGCAATTTTTTAGCATTTTTATGGCAAAAAAGTGCAAAAAAGTGAGCAGATAAAAATCTCTTAGGTAATAATATGCGCATACAAGAAAGGAATTTTACCTCTAGGGTAAATCTAGAGCTTGACCTAGATACAATTCCTCCCTGCAACTATATCTCTTTTCACAAAAATATGTCTTTGCAAAATAATCCTCAACCATCTAGTGGTTTACTTTTAAATGTTGAAGACAAACCTGGTATTGGTTTGACTTTAATCTTAGCAGCTCAACACTTATTAGCTGCTTTAGGTGGTATCATTGCGGTACCATTAGTTGTTGGTAATGTTTTAAACTTATCTGCAACTGACACTATTATCTTAGTAAATGCTTCCCTCTTAATTTCAGGAGTGGTAACTTTTATCCAATCTCGAGGTCTTGGTCCTGTTGGTATCCGTTTACCATCAGTAATGGGAACTAGCTTTACTTTCGTAGCTGCCGCTTTAGCTATCGGTTTTTCAGACGCAGGTGTAGCAGGAATTTTAGGTTCTTCTCTAGTAGCCTCTCTTGTAATGATTGTAGGTGCTTACTTAATGCCTTACATTCGTAAATACTTCCCACCAGTGGTTACCGGTTGTGTGGTAATGAGTATTGGTCTTTCATTAATTTCAGTAGCAGTTGACTGGTTTGCTGGCGGACAAAAAACTGACGCTAACTATGCAGCACCTTCTACTTTATTAATGGCTACCTTTGTTTTAGTAGTAGTTATTATCCTCGTACAATGGGGTAAAGGCATTTTTTCTGCTGCCGCTATCTTCTTTGCAATGCTAATTGGCTACATTGTTGCAGTTTGTTTTGGCATGGTAGATTTCTCAAGCGTTAAAACTGCTCAAGTTTTTGCTGTACCTACTCCTTTCCACTTTGGTTTATCATTCCCAATTGCTGGTATTATTGGTATGTCAATTGCTTACTTAGTTACGATCGTTGAATCTAACGGTAACTTCTTAGCAATTGGTCAAGCAACTAACACAAAAGTAACTGGTGAACAAGTTAAACGTGGAGTTCTATGTGACGGTTTAGGTTCAGCTTTAGCTGCATGTTTCTCTACTTTACCTTTCTCATCATTTGCACAAAACATCGGAATTATCTCAATTACTCGCGTAGCTTCACGTTACGTAGTTATGTGGACGGGTATCTTATTATTCTTAGCTGGTCTATTCCCAGTATTTGGTGCTTTAATCGTGTCAATTCCTTCCCCTGTTTTAGGTGGTGCTGGCGTAATGATGTTCGCAATGATCATCGTTGGTGGTATCCAAATGCTAGACCGTGTTACCCGTTCGAGAAGAAACGGTTTAATCATCGCTATCTCTTTAGGTTCATGCCTAGCAGTAACTCTACGTCCAGAGTTATTTAACTTCTTACCAGCTTGGTCTAAAGAAATTTTCTCTTCAGGTATCACAACTGGTTCTCTATTTGCAATTATCTTAGATAGAATTCTTCCTGCAGATAAAGAAGTTAATGAAGATGCTGCTGAAGTTGTAGCTGAAATCAACAAATAAGTTTTCTTAATTCAAAGGAGGCAATGCCTCCTTGAACTTTTCATCACTTAATAATTTCTTTTTAGTAACAATGTTAGAAAAAAATAGTTCACCCCTTGATACCTATTTTGAGATTACAAAATCAGGTTCAAACATTCGTACAGAAATTACTGCAGGTTTAACAACTTTCCTAGCAATGGTTTACTCTGCAATTACCGTTCCAGGAATGTTAAGCGCAGCCGGTTTCCCTGCTGAATCAGTATTTATTGCAACTTGTTTAATGACAGGTTTAGGTACTTTACTAATGGGCTTCTGGGCTAAGCTACCTATGGCTATCGGTGGAGATATTGCCTTAACTGCTTTTGTGGCTTTCTCTATTGTAATTGGTCAAGGTGTTCCAGTTGAAACTGCGTTAGGTATGATCCTAATTATGGGTATTGCCTTTACTATTATTTCCGTAACTGATATTCGTGCTTGGATTCTTCGTAACTTACCTCATAGTATTGCTCACGGAGCTGGGGTAGGTATCGGTTTATTCCTAATTCTTGTTGCTTGTTCAAATGTACAAATCGTTGTTGCTAACACAGCTTCAAGCTTACCAGTTAAATTAGGTGACTTTACCTCTTTCCCTGTAC
Source organism: Psittacicella hinzii (assembly GCF_003585885.1). Classification (GTDB taxonomy): domain Bacteria; phylum Pseudomonadota; class Gammaproteobacteria; order Enterobacterales; family Psittacicellaceae; genus Psittacicella. The sequence goes on from NZ_NRHC01000030.1 coordinate 34,525, forward strand.
TAGCTTCATTTATTGGTTTATTCCTAATCATTGCTTTAGAAGCTATGCGTGTTAAAGGTGGGATCTTAATTGTTATTGTTCTAATTACAATTATTGGTCTAATTGTAGACCCTAATGTTCAATACAAAGGTTTCTTTGAATTACCAAGCTTTGGTGATGGTAACCTCCTATTTAAATTTGACTTAGCTGGTGTATTTAACACTACTCTAATTCCAATTGTACTAGCTTTAATTCTTTCTACTGTTTTTGACGCTACTTCAACAGTACGCGCAGTAGCTGGTAACGCAGGATTAGTTGACGCTAAAGGACAAATTAAAAATGGTAATCGTGCTTTAACTGCAGATTCAGTTTCTTCTGTATTTGCTGGTTTAATTGGTACAGCTCCAGCTGCTGTATACTTAGAGTCAGGTGCTGGTACAGCTGCTGGTGGTAAAACTGGTTTAACTGCAGTTGTTGCCGGTGTAGCTTTCTTATGTATCCTTTTCTTTAAACCTTTAGCTTTCTTAGTACCTTTCTACGCTACAGCTCCAGCTTTAATGTATGTAGGTCTATTAATGGTTTCTGGCTTAAAAGATATTAACTTTAACGATTTAATTGGTAGTGCTTCTGCATTAGTAACTGCTGTATTTATTGGTTTTACAGCAAACATCGTTACTGGTTTAATGTTAGGCTTTACTTGTTTAGTATTAGGTCGTGTTGTTGCGCGTCAGTTTGATAAATTAAACATTGGTACCGTAATTATTGCCCTAATCTTATTCACTTTCTATATTTCTGGTATTGCTATCTAATACCTTTCCCTTTTTCTCCGTTTCTGAATAGTAATAGTCCCTTTTTCTTTAAAATTTAGTGCGATTATTACCTTTGACTATTACTATTCAAACGGCGAGCTAACTATAGGTTAATAAAAATTATGGAAAAATCAGGTATTGATCGTTTCTTTAAAATTTCAGAACGCGGTTCTAACTTACGTACAGAAATTATTGCTGGGTTAACTATTTTCTTAGCTATGGTTTACTCGGTAATCGTAGTTCCAGGAATGTTATCAGCTGCGGGATTTGATGCTAAAGCTGTATTTATTGCAACTTGCTTAACTGCAGGTCTTGGCTCAATTTTAATGGGCTTCTGGGCTAACTTACCTATGGCTATTGGCTGTGCTATTTCGTTAACAGCTTATACAGCTTTTAGTATGGTTCTTGGGCAACAATTACCATTACCTACAGCATTAGCTGCTATTTTTGTAATGGGGGTTATCTTTACTTTAATCTCTGTTACAGGTATCCGTACTTGGATTTTACGTAACTTACCTATTAGTATTGCTCATGGTACTGGTATAGGTATCGGTTTATTCCTACTTATTATTGCTGCTGGTGGAGTTAAGTTAGTAGTACCAAATACAAGCTCTTCAGTGCCAGTGACTTTTGGTGACTTTACAGCATTCCCTTCATTAATGACGTTAATTGGTTTAGCTTTAATTATTGCTCTAGAAAAACGTCGTGTAATGGGGAGCATTTTAATTGTTATCGTTGCTCTGACAGTAGTAGGCATCATCTTTGATCCATCTATTAAATTCAACGGTGTTTTTGCTCTTCCATCATTTGGGGAAAATAATTTAGTTTTTGCTATGGACTTTTCATCTTTAGCAAATACTGCTGTAATTCCAATTATCTTTGCTTTAGTAATGACTTCTGTTTTTGACGCAACTGGTACTATCCGTGCAGTAGCAGGACAAGCTAACCTAGTTGATAAAAATGGACAAATTATTAATGGTAACCGTGCTTTAACTACAGACTCGGCTTCAACTATCTTAGCTGGTCTTCTAGGTACTGCACCTGCAGCTGTGTATATCGAATCAGCTTCAGGAGCTGCTGCTGGTGGTAAAACAGGTTTAACTGCTGTAGTTGTTGGTTTATTATTCTTAGCTATTATTTTCTTCCAACCTCTAGCTACAATTGTTCCTAGCTATGCAACAGCACCTGCATTAATGTATGTTGGTTTATTAATGTTATCTAATGTAACTAAACTTGACTTCCAAGACTTTGTTGGCGCTATGTCAGGTTTAGTAACGGCTATCTTCATTATTCTTGCTGCTAACATCGTAACAGGAATTATGATTGGTTTTGCAACTCTAGTTATTGGACGTATTGTTGCAGGCGAAACTAAACAATTAAATGTTGGAACAGTAATTATTGCTATTGCTTTAGTTGCTTTCTACGCTTCTGGTTACGCTATCTAACAATTAGCCAAAATAAAAGACGATTTCAGCTTGAAGTCGTCTTTTATTGTATCTTTTTTCTCGCTATGTTAAGATAGATAAATTAAATAAGAAAAATCAAAATTGTTTTATAATATTCAAAGGTTACTTTACTAAAGTAACTAGAATTTGGCTTACTTCTCAGTAGAAAAAAATGAACTAAAGAGGTTACAAATGGTTAAGGTTAGATTTTCTCACCTTCAATCTCTCAACCCGAATAACCTACACTCTTGGTTAGAAAATATACAGAATGAGAAATTTAAAGAACGCTTAGACCAAATTTATGACTTATATTGTCAACATCTTATCGATAACCAAAACTTACGCGATGAGGTAAAACTAACTATTTTTAGTCATAGTTGTGAACTGGTTGAGATTCTTGACAGCTTAAATCTAGATGACGAAACTCTTCTAGTCGCTTTTCTTTTTCCTTTAATTTCTAATGGTCAGATAGAATTAAAAGAACTAACAGATAAGATAACCTCGCTAATGTACCGAATCCTTAAAGGTACATTAAATATGGCTCAAATAGATATTATTAATTTTAATTCAAGTAAGAATGATCAAATTAATAGTATCCGTCATCTGCTCCTAACCATGGCAGACGACTATCGCTCAATTATTATCAAACTAGCTGAGCGCATTCTTTTCTTAAGATCGTTAGATTCTAATAAAAATATTGATAGTCAAGAAAAGGTTAAAATAGCTTCAAATATTCTAGATGTTTACGCTTCACTAGCTAATCGTCTAGGCATCGGGCAATTAAAATGGGAAATTGAAGATCTTTGCTTAAAGATTACAAATCCAGATGCCTACTACTCAATTGTGAAAAAGCTAGGCATGCGTCGCATGGATCGTTTAAAAGTTGTAGATAACTTTACCAACGAGATCAAAGAACGCATCCGCAAGGAATGCGGGATTAAACATTTTGAAGTTTACGGTCGACCAAAGCATATCTACTCTATTTACAATAAAATGCGTAAAAAGAACTTACCATTTGAACAGCTATATGATTTACTAGCTGCTCGTATTATTGTAAATAACGTGTCAGAATGTTATGCCGTACTCTCGATGATCCAATCAGACTACGAAACTATTCCTTCTGAATTTACTGACTACATTGTTAATACCAAACCAAATGGTTATCAATCCATTCATACTATTGTCCGTCTTAACGAGCGTTTAACTCTCGAATTACAAATTCGTACTGAAGAAATGCATCGTCATGCTGAAGTTGGAGTTGCAGCTCACTGGCAATATAAAGAAGGGAAAAAATCTTCAAATAAAGCTACAGACAAGATTGCTTGGTTACGTAAACTCTTAGAGTGGAGAAATGATATTTCTTCAGATCCAAAACAAGGTGAAGAAATTCGTAAGCAATTACTTGATGATCGCGTTTACATTTTTACTCCACGAGGTGAAGTACGTGACTTACCTAAAGGAGCTACACCTTTAGATTTTGCCTATAGTATCCATACCGAAGTCGGTAACCACTGTGTTGGTGCTAAAGTTAATAACCGTATTGTCAACTTTAGTTACGAGTTACAGACAGGTGATAAAGTTGAAATCCTAGGACAGAAAGAACCTAATATTTCTCGTGACTGGATTAACTTTGTTCGCACCCCACGTGCCAAAAATAAAATTATGGCTTACTTTGGTAAACTTGATCGTGACAAGTACATCAAAGAAGGTTTACAAATTATTGAGAACGCGTGTAACCAAACCAAACACAATCTCAAAAACATTACGCCAACATTATTAAAACGCTATAAGCTTGCAAAAAACTTTGAAGAGCTTTGTTTAAATTTTGGTAATGGTACTTTAAAAGCTAACAACCTGATTACTTTCTTAGAAAATCATAAGGTTGCAGGTTCGGATAATAGTCGCGCGAAAGAAGTCGATGAAATCCTACACGAACGCTTAAATGAAATTAACGACAAACCTGAACAAGCTCAACCAAAATCTCGCCGTCAAAACCAAATTACTATTGAAGGTACTTCGAGTGTAATGTATCAATTAGCTCGTTGTTGTCAACCTATTCCTGGCGATCCAATTATTGGTTATATTACTAAAGGAAGAGGTGTTTCTGTGCACCGCGCAGACTGTCAACACGTTGCTCACTTAATGCAAGCTCACCCTGGTCGTATAGTTAATTGTAGCTGGAATGCTAATTTCAAAGGTGGCAACCAAGCAGTAAGAACCAGACTGCAAGTTATTGGTTTAGACCGAGTAGGTATGCTAAGAGATATCTCAGCGGTTTTAAGTTCATTTAAAGCAACAATTGTTAGCTTTAACTCGTCGCTTAACCAAAAAACTATGCTTTCAACTATGCGTTTTGAGGTAGATTTTAATAGTATTGATACTATGAATAAAGTGCTAGTTTCAATCAGCAAAATCTCCGGAGTAGTGCAAGCAATTCGTGCTTAAAGTTATTATTTGAGCAAAAAAGCAACAGGATCAACCTGTTGCTTTTTTATGTAAATTGCTCTCATATTTCTCAAGCTTAAGCTAAATTTGCTTTTATTTGTCAAACTTCAGCGAATCTAAGTGCCAAGCTAAAGTATAATATAGGCATTGAAAATGTATAAAAGGGTATTTAAGTATGTCAGTTCGTGAACAAAATGTTTTAGATGAACCAAATCATAATACAGTATTTATGGTTTGGAACTTTAAAGAAGGCGTAGATCCAACCAGCGCTTTCCAACGTTTATGTGGTCTGGTAATCAACCTGAATAACACAGCTAACATTCGTTTTCCAGAAGCTAAAGCAAGCGTTACTTTAGGGATTGGTGCTCAAGCGTGGGAATTATTAGACTTACCTAAACCTTTACCAAAAGAATTAGCCCCTTTCCGTGAAATTAAAGGTGACAAACATACAGCTCCTTCAACTCGCGGTGATTTACACTTACATATCCGTAGTAATCAACACAGCTACTGTATCGATGCAGCAGCTAATTTAGCTGACGTTTTAACTGAAGTTGCAGACTGTGTCGAAGAAGTACATGGCTTCCGTTACTGGGATGGTCGTAGCATTCTTGGCTTTGTTGATGGTACTGAGAACCCTCAAGGTGAAGAACGTCGTCAATTTGCTTTAGTTGGTGAAGAAGATCCTGAATACCAAGGTGGAAGCTACCTTTTTGTACAAAAATACATCCACGATATGCAAGCTTGGCGTGCTTTACCTGTAAGTGAACAAGAAAAAGTAATTGGTCGTTCTAAAGCTGATGATATTGAAATGAGTGATGATGTAAAACCAGCTAACTCACACACAGCTTTAGCAAATGTTGGTGATGACAAAGTAATCCGTGATAACATGCCATTTGGAAGCATGGGCGCAAATCAAATGGGTACTTACTTCATTTGTTACGCTAATACTTTTAAAACTGTACGTCGCATGTTAAGCAACATGTTTATCGGCAACCCTAAAGGTAACTATGACCGTCTATTAGATTTTAGTACGGCAGTTACGGGAACATTATTTTTCGTTCCGTCTTTAGATATGCTAGGCGACTTTACAGGTTAATAAACTTAGTTAGAGTTAAACGACAACTAACTCAAATTCTCAAGTTTCTCTAGCAAAGAGCTAAAGAGAAAAATAAACTAGAGAAAAATAAACTAAGAGCAAAGAAAGCTCCAGTTGTTACAACATACAACTGGAGCTTTCTTTTTTACACTGGAGCTTTCTTCTTTACTTAGCCATAGGTTTTAGGGTTAATATTAAAATACCAATTACCATTAAAGCTAAACCGATACATTCTCTTAAAGTTAACTTCTCGCCCAAGAAAATAAAAGCAAATACACCAACAAAAACAACTGACAGTTTATCTAGAGAGGCTACATGGGCAGCAGGACCTGACTGCAAAGCTTTAAAATAGAATAACCAAGACAAACCTGTAGCAGTAGCAGAAAGGAAAAGAAAAATCCACTGTTTAAGCCCAATACTTGAAACACTTTCCCATTTCCCTAAGTAGCTTACCCAAGTTGCTGTAATTGCCACGATAAAACAGGTACGAATAAAAGTTGCGAGATCACTATTAATTCCTACTAAACCAATTTTGGCAAAAATGGCTGTACAAGCTGCAAAAACCGCAGAAAGTAAAGCATATGCTATCCAACTCATTTTCTCTCCTTAAATCTTTCACCTCGAATAGATGAATACTAATTCTTTTACCCAGTATAATTCTTACTCCTACTTAAAGCGTAAAGTATGTAGCTCCAATCCTCTACAAGCTCAAGCAAGAAACTCTTTGTCTATAATTATAAAAAAAGAGATCTAAAGTTTCCTTTAAATCTCTTAAAAAATTATCTTTAGCTAGAAATAAATTTCTATCATCACAAAACCAATGATTAAACTAAAGATCATACTAATTAAACCAGGAAGCATAAAGCTGTGGTTGAAAATAAATTTACCAATTCTAGTTGTTCCGGTAATATCAAAATCACAAGCAGCAATAATCGGACCATAATTTGGAATAAAGAAGTAACCGTTTACTGCTACAAAAGTTGCGATTAAGATTTCAGGTGGTAAACCAATACTTAACCCAATTGGGAAAAGAACGATTACCGTTGCTGATTGACTATTAACTAGAACCGAAAGCGCAAATAAAGCTAAGGCAAAAGTCCAAGGAGCAGTTTCAACTAAAGTAGCTACTACTTGTTTAACCTCTTCAATATGCGCAGACATTAAAGTATCGCCCAACCAAGCAATACCAAAGATTGCAATTACCGCACGCATCCCCGCATGGAACACCGAACCACGTGTAATTAAATTATAATCTGGTTTACAAGTAAGGATAATTAATGCCCCTGCTGACAGCATGATAATCTCAATCGCGCTTACCATACCTAAAGGTTTATCACCAACTAAAGGACGTAACTCTGGTTTTGCCCCTAGTAAAACCACATAAACAGCAGATACTACGAAAATTAATACTGATAACTTCGCACGCCAAGAAGTTTTTACTTCTTCAACTTGTTCTGTTTCAACATCGTTTAGCTCTACACTGTATTCAGGATCCTGTAAACGTGCTAAATAAATTGGGTCATCTTTTAATTCTTTACCAAGTTTATTAACAATAAAACAAGCTAAGAATAACCCAATGAAAGTAGCTGGGATAGTAACTTTTAATACATCGCTAACGGTAATGCCATTTGGTTCTAGGTACTTAACTACCACTAAAACCGCGGCCGCTATTGGGCTAGCAACAATCGCAAATTGCGAAGCTATTACTGCCATAGATAGAGGGCGCTCTGGACGAATGCCGTTTTTGCGACTAACTTCAGCAATAACTGGGAGAACAGAGTAAGCTACATGCCCAGTACCAGCAAAAATAGTAAAGGTATAGGTTACCGCTGGAGCGATAAACGTAATATATTTTGGATGACGACGAATAATTCTAGTGGCGATTTTCACCATATAGTCTAAACCACCAGCTGCTTGCATAGCTGCAGCTGCTGATACTACTGCCAGAATCATCAACATTACATCAATTGGTATATGTGCAGGAGCTAAACCAAAGCCGAAGGTTAAAATAAATAACCCAAGACCACCCATAACTCCTAGACCAATACCGCCTATACGTGCCCCCACTAGAATACATAAGAGCACTACAGCAAAGTGAACAAAAAACATAAAAATTGTCTAACAAAAGTTATAAAAAAGAAAAAAAGATTTTTTCATTATAAGCTTTAGCTTCGAAAAAATCACAACTTTACATTATTTATTAACAAAAATAGAGTTCTTTTAGAGAAAAAATATTTTTCTTAGCAAATTTTTGATTAAAAATTAAATACTTGTTGCCAAATAAGGAAAATAACAAAATAATCAAGAAATGGCAAAGTTGTTAACTTTTATCAATAATAAATGAGTAAATTAACTACTTTTAAGTAGATATTTACGTTTTAAATCCGTATTATATAGATAAGAGCGCGGTAAGCGTAAATTACCGAATTTCTAACTACAATTTGCATTCAGTTAGTAACTTAATTACTAAGTTTATTTTCTCACTCAACAAACTAAAAATGCCCATGGCTAGTTTATTTCATCATTTACAAGACAAGTACGAACAAGTTTTTGACCAACAGTTACGTATTGCCGTAACTGGACTTAGTCGTAGTGGTAAAACTGCTTTTATAACTAGTTTTATCAATCAACTTCTAACTCTTGACGGTGATAAAAGTCAATTACCATTTTTTACTCCAGCCGCTAAAGGCTGGATTAAAGGAGTGGCAATTGTCCCACAAAAAGATCTAACCGTTCCTACGTTCCCTTATTTAGAAAATATTAACTCCCTTAAAGGACAAACACCAGTTTGGCCAAAAGCAACTACTGATATTAGTACCATTCGTCTAGCAATAAAATATCAATTGCCTCGTAGTTTATGGGATCGTGTTAAAGATATAAACTTTAAAGATATAGAAACCCTCTACGTTGATATTGTTGACTACCCAGGAGAATGGTTATTAGATTTACCTTTACTTAATCTAAGTTATGACGCTTGGTCATCAAGCTCTTACTTCGTAGCAAGTGAGCAACGTAAAACTTTAGCTCAAGACTGGCTACAAGCTCTTGCGAACTTTGATCCCAAAGCCAAGGCTGACGAAGAACAAATTCGTCAGATTACTAAAGAGTTTACAAACTTTCTACATGCTTGCAAAGCCCAAGGTCTAGAGTACATCCAGCCTGGACGTTTTGTTCTGCCTGGGAGTTATCAAAATGCTCCTATTTTACAATTCTTTCCTTTAGTTAACTACACAGCTGAACAATGGCAAGAATTAAATAAATTTGCTCGCAATAATCCAGAATCAGCAATTGCGGTTCTACAAAAGCGCTATCAAACTTATGTACAAACTTTTGTAAAAGACTTTTACAAAGAACACTTTGAGCGCTTTGATCGTCAAATCATCTTAATTGATTGTTTAACTCCTTTAAACCATTCAGCTCAAGCTTTCAATGAAACCCAGCTAGCGCTTGAGCAAATTTTCCAGAACTTCCAATATGGTTCGCGTAACTTATGGAACAGACTATTTTCTCCACAAATAGATAAACTGGTATTTGCTGCAAGTAAAACAGATCACGTTACCAGTGATCAAGTGGCTAATTTAACTAGTCTTTTAAAACAACTTACTCAAAATAATAACCGTCAAGCTTCTTATCAAAACATTACCACCGATTTTGTTCCTGTAGCCTCTATTAGAGCTACTCAGCAACTTGAAGTGGAAAAAGATGGCAAGGTTTATAAAGTATTACAAGGTAAAAGTAAAGAGAATAACGAACTTAAGTATATTTACCCTGGTTCAGTACCTCCTTACTTACCTGAAGCTAGCTTCTGGCAAAATCATACCTTTGCTTTTGAAGAATTTGCTCCTTTACCGATTTCTCCACAAGGCAAGATTTCCTCTCTCGGAATGGATAGAGTTTTTGAAATTTTATTAGGAGATAAGTTTAAATAATATGCAAGAAAAACAAACTTTTGATCCCCAAGATTTAAAAACTAAAGAACAAGATTTTATCCCAAAACAGGAATTTAACTTTAGTGAGCAAGAGCTTAATAGCGCTAAAGAAAGTAAAGAAAGCGCTTACCAAGAAGAGGTAACCACTCCTTTACTAAGTTATCAAACTGATAAAAGCTTTAATCTAACTCCAGGTTTTTTCTTTAAAGCAGTTCTAACAATCTTTAGTTTATTTATCTTTGCTTTAGGGCTAAATACTCTTTATCAATTAGGTTCAATTGTCTATTTACTCTTTAACCTAACTGACTTTAGTTTTACCAGCTTAATTAGTCATTTAACCTCGTTAACTGTACAGTCTGGTTTACTTCTCCTGTTTGGAGGTATTATCTACCTCCTACGCCGTGAGTACAAAAGCATTAAAGCCTTACAAGAGCATGCTGAAAAACAAAAGCAAGCGGAGATTGTTCTAAGCTCTTATGCTCAAGTGGAGGAAGCAACAAATGGCTCAGCTTCTTTAACTCATCACCACGGAAAAGTTTTCTTTAGCAATGCCCAAGAAGCAATTGACTGGTGCCAAGCACAAATTCAACTAATGCAAATTAATCCGAACCATCCAGCAATTAGTCATTGGCAAAATGCAGTAAACAACTATATGTCTCCGGGGCAAGTACTACAATTATTCTCTTTTTACGTACTTGAGCCTTTTGATCAAGAAGTGATTAAGCTAATTCACAAACGAGCTTCAACTGATGCTTTAGTTATTGCTTTTTCACATTTTGTGCTACTCGATCTTTTCTTTATAACTTGGCGCAATTTAAATTTAATGACCGAGATTACTAAAATCTACGGCATTAAATTAGGTTACTATGCTCGCTTCAAAATGTTTAAACACCTCTTACTAAATCTTTTTGTTGCCGGCATTACTGAAAGTTTAGATCAATATCTTGATTTAAGTTCATTTATTTCTTCGAATCTTCTGGCTAAACTTTCTACTAAAACCGCTCAAGGAATTAGTCTGGGCTTTTTAAGTGCTCGTTTTGGGATTAAATGTTTAGAATTTAGTCGTCCTTTACCGTTTAGTAAAAAGCACCGTCCAAGTTTAACCGGCTTAAGTAAATCTATAGCTCAACAAGTTGTAAATACAATAAAAAGTAAAAACGAACCTAATACCTAACTTAAGGTATAATAAGGTAGATAAATTATAAGGATAGATATATGTCGCTAACAGAACTCTACACTAAGCACTTTAAGCGCTTAGTTGACTACTATACAGATTATTTAACTAAAAATAACAAAACAGCGGCTTGGTTACATTACGGTGATCATTCAATTTATTTTGATGATGATCAAGAAATCGCTTTCCGTGCAAATCCATATGCTGTACATTTAATTAACGAACCTAATGCAGTAGGTTCTTACATTCGTATTGCTAAAGACGGTGAAGTTACTTTATATAACTTTATCGACAATGGTTTCTGGAATGTACCAACAACAATTGATTTTTCATTCTTTGCTAACACAGGTTTAATCCAAGTTGTAGACTTCTATGACTTTGAACAAGACTTAGAAGCAAAAGTTAAATCAGAAGCTAGCTCGTCAGTAGTTATTGGTCCTAATACTCAAAAATACTTACAGCTTGGCTTTAATGCTCAAGACATTAACGAAGAAGAGTTAGTGTTAGATTTACAAGATTTACGTCTATGTAAAACTGAGTATGAATACGAAATGCTTTGTCAAGCACAATACTTAGCTATTAAAGCTCATCGTGCAATTAAAGCAGCTGTTACTTCAACTAACCTTTCAGAAAATCAATTATTAGGTGTTTACCTGCAAAATGCAGAAATGCCTTATGACGCTCAAGGTTACTCAAGCATTTTAGCATTTAACGAAAACGCAGCAATTCTTCACTACAATAAGCTAGATTTTGTTGCTCCAAAAGAGCGTCGCTCTTTTTTAATTGACGCTGGTGCGGTATACAAAGGTTACCAAGCTGATATCTCTCGTACTTATAGTCTTGATGATAACCAATTATTCTCTGATCTAATTCTTGGCGTGGTAAATATCAAAGACGAAATTATTGCTAACATTCGTCCAGGTATTTCAACTGCTTCTTTACAAGAAGTAATGTTAAATAAAACAACAGAATTACTTTTAGACGCAGAAATTATTAAAGGCGTAAGTATTGAGCAAGCTTTTGAGTTAAAAATCCCACAACACTTTGTTCCACATGGTTTTGGTCACTCTTTAGGGATTAACACTCATGACGTACGTGGTCGTGTAAAAACTCCACAAGTTCCTGGTTTACGTGCAACTCATACTTTAACTGTTGGTAATGTTTGGACTGTTGAGCCTGGACTATACTTCATTGATCAATTACTTAATAAATTAAGTGAAGATAGTGCTACTAGCTCTTTCTTAAACAATGAACTAATTGCTAGCTTAAAACCTTACGGTGGTATCCGTGTTGAAGACAATGTAATGCTTCAAGAAGAGCAACTAGTTAACTTTACTGGTGATCTTGACAACATGTAAAAAAAGAAGTAGCGACCTAGTCGCTACTTTATCCACTTTATGAAAAGAATTCTATTAATCTCTGGTTCAAGAGAAGGTCATACTCATAAAATTAATGAGTTTATTGGTCAACAATTAGGACAAGTTGAAATTGATCATCTAAGCCTAAACCAAGCTTATAATTCTCAACTTGACTTAAGCCCATACCATGCTATAGTAATTGGGGCTTCTATTCATTACGGTTATTTTCCGAAAGAACTCTATAGTTTTATTGCTAAACATCTGCAAAAGCTACAAGAGATTCCAAGTTACTTCTTTGGCGTTTGTTTAACCGCAAGAAAAGAAAATAAGCGTAGTATAGAAAATAACCTTTATATGCAAAAATTCTTGCAAAAATCTCCTTGGCAACCTAAAGAAGCTGCCGTTTTTGCAGGGGCGCTTAACTATAGTATTTTAAGTTTTTGGGATCGTAATATTATTCGTTTTATTATGCTCCTAACTAAGGGTGATACTGATCCAAAAACTAATAAAGTTTATACTGATTGGCAGGATGTTACTGCCTTTGCTAAGAAAATCAAAGATAATTTTTAATTTCGACTATAAATTTATAGGAACTATATTATGTCTACTGATATTTTAAGTTTACCACCTGAATTACAACAACAGCTTGAAGAAATTCGTCGTGGAACTGAAGCTATCTATTCAGAACAAGATTTAATTAAAAAATTATTAGAAAAACGTCCTCTAATTGTAAAATTAGGTGCAGACCCAACAGCTCCAGATATTCACTTAGGTCACACAGTTGTTTTAAATAAATTACGTACTTTACAAAACTTTGGTCACCATGTACACTTCTTAATCGGTGACTACACTGCAACAGTTGGTGATCCTTCTGGTCGTTCTGCAACACGTCCTCCATTAACTCGTGAACAAGTTTTATCTAACGCAAAAACTTACCAAGAACAAATTTTTAAAATCTTAGATCCTAATAAAACTACGATCAAGTTTAACTCTGATTGGTTAGGTGCATTAGGTACTGACGGCGTTTTACGTTTAGCTTCACAATCAACGGTAGCTCGTATGCTTGAACGTGATGACTTTAGTAAACGTTACAGCAATAACCAACCTATTGCTATTCACGAATTCTTATACCCATTATTCCAAGGTTACGATTCTGTTGCTATGAAAGCAGACATTGAGTTAGGTGGTACTGACCAAACTTTCAACCTTTTAATGGGTCGTGAATTACAAAAAGCTTACAACCAACCACAACAAGTTTGTATTACTTTACCTTTACTTGTAGGTTTAGACGGTGAGAAAAAAATGTCTAAATCTTTAGGTAACTACATCGGGGTTACTGATGAGCCTAATGAAATGTACGGTAAAGTAATGGCGATTTCTGATGATTTAATGTGGGATTGGTACACATTACTATCATTTAAATCTTTAGAAGAAATTGCAGCTTTAAAAGAAAAAGTAGCTAACGGTATGAATCCACGTGATGCTAAAGTTGAATTAGCTTTAGAAATTACTGCGCGTTTCCATAGCCAAGAGCAAGCTTTAGCTGCTAAAGATGAATTTACTAACCGCTTTGCTAAAGGTCAATTACCTACAGACTTAGAGGAATTAACTATTACTTTACCTGCTGGTGAAGAAGATTACCCATTAGCAAACCTACTTAAAGATGCTGGTATGGTTGCTTCAACTTCAGAAGCTTACCGTAACATTGAAGGTAATGGTGTGTCTGTAGATGGCGTTAAAGTAACTGACAAGAAACAACGTGTAGTTGCTGGTACTACTGCAGTTTACCAAGTAGGTAAACGTAAATTTAAACGTATTACCCTAAGCAAATAGTGAATAAAGAAAAACGAACCGAAATTCTACGAAGATTTGCTGAGCAAAATCCTAATCCAACCACGGAATTAAACTTTTCCAATAACTTTGAATTGCTAATTGCGGTTCTTCTCTCTGCTCAAGCTACAGATGCTTCAGTTAATAAGGCTACCGCTCCTCTTTTTGCTGTAGCTAATACCCCACAAGCTATGTGGGAGCTTGGTGAAGAAAAAGTAAGAGAGTATATAAAAACTTTAAACTTTTTTCGCAATAAAGCTAAAAATGTTATTAAGACTAGCGAGATCCTAGCCACTAAATATCATGGTGAGGTTCCTGATGATCAAGCTATTCTAGAGTCTCTTCCAGGGGTTGGACATAAAACTGCAAACGTGGTACGTAATACAGCCTTTGGGCACCCTACTGTTGCGGTAGATACTCATATTTTTCGAGTATCTAACCGTATGAATTTTGCTCCAGGTAAAAATGTTGATGAAGTTGAAGCAAAATTACTTAAGGTAGTGCCAAAAGAATACTTGTACAACGTACATCATTGGTTAATCTTGCATGGTAGGTATACTTGCCAAGCACGTAAGCCAAAGTGCCAAGTTTGCCCTGTAGCAGATCTTTGTGAATTTAAAGAAAAAGATAAGTATCTCTATGGCAAATAAAAAACCCGGATCCGCTTCAATTGCTCAAAATAAACGCGCTCGTTTTGAGTACTTTATTGAAGAAACTGTTGAAGCTGGACTATCTTTACAAGGTTGGGAAGTTAAATCTCTCCGCCAAGGTAAAGTTAATATTGCCGATTCTTATGTAACTTTTAAAAATGGTGAAGCTTATTTATTTGGAGCAACTATCCAGCCTTTAAATCAAGCTTCTAGCCATGTTCTAAACGACCCTACGCGTACGCGTAAGCTCCTTTTACATCGCAAAGAAATTGATAATCTCTTTGGTAAAGTAAATCGCGCAGGTTACACTCTCGTATGTTTAGAACTTTACTGGCAACGCTCTTATGTTAAAGCTAAACTAGGTTTAGCACGTGGTAAAAAACTCCACGATAAGCGCGAAACAGTTAAAGACAGAGAATGGCAAATCCAAAAGCAACGTATTATGAAAAATACGAATTTACGTTAATAAATAAGAGCCTGAGTCAATTAAGACTTAGGCTCTTATTTATTAGTTAAGTTTTGCATCCTAAATTTTTAATATTACCTATTCTCCCGAAATTTT
>NZ_NRHC01000031.1 GCF_003585885.1 Psittacicella hinzii
TGATCTACCATTTTAAATTATTACAATAAAAATAATCCCTACATTTTTATCTATGGATTATTTTTATTGTACAAAATTCTATTGTACTAAGAATAGGATTAAACCAAAGCAAAGTAATACTTCAATAATAATTGCACTTACTAAAACTCTGAAACCTAATTTTTGATTTCTTTTCCAAATAACACTAAATAACCACATTAAAGCAAACAGTGGTAATGGGTAAAGCCAAATAGTGATATCTACAGCGTGATAAAGTAATTCTTGCCCTGGTGGTGGATTATTTAATGACGCTGATAAAAGCATTAAAAGTGGGTAAAAGAAAATAGGGAAGCAAAATACCAGATTAAGCACATGAAGCATATTAATCTTAGGTAAGCGATCTCTATATTCTTTTGAATATTGATTTTGAGTTTTTTGATTCTCTGTCATGTTACTTATTATTATCTTCTATTAAAGCAGGAGTTGGATTTGTTGTTTGATTAGCGCTATCAATTGTAGGTTGATTGGCATACATTCCAATTAACCCTAAAGCTAATGCCCATAAACTTATCCAACCTATTTGAATATTTTGATTAAATGCTTTAAAACCAGTACTTCCATCTAATCTATCTACATTGAAGTAATGGTAAATAAAATAGAGTAGGTTAATGCCTAAACCTATATAGAAGAGGTAACTAAACTGATTTAGATAGCCAATTAAAGCTAGTAAAGCTAAGTAAGTAAAATTTAAGATAAATACATATAAATTTACCTTATTCCCAAACGTAATTGCAGAAGAATGAATCTTACCTTCTTTAAGGTCGTCATCTAAATCAGCAATAGCATATTGAGTATCATAAGCAATAGTCCAAGCTACGTTAGAGAAAAAGAGTAATAAAGCATTTAAGTCAGTAAATGGGTTAATGCCATAGTATGCGTAAACCATTGGTATAGGCATAGAAAAAGCAAAACCTAAAAATAACTGCGGTACAGCAAAGAACCTTTTAGATAAAGGATAAACAATCATTAAGGCTAAACATAAGAAAGCCCAAATGTATGTTTGTACAGGAAGAAAATATAGCAGTAGGATACCTATTAGTGCCAAGATAACAAATAATACTAACGCACTAAAAACTGTAATTTCTTTATTAGCTAAAGGTCTTGATTGTGTTCTTGCAACTTTATCATCTATATTGCGGTCAGCTATATCATTTAAGATACAACCAGCTGCTCTAGTGATAATTACTCCTAGAGTAAAGATTACTAAACTTTTTAGTTCAGGAATCCCTTTAGTTACAAGGAGGAGAGCCATTAATGTAGGAAAAAGTAAAAGTAGAGATCCTACTGGCTTATCAAAACGCATTAGACGAATATACGGATTATTCTTCATATAAAATTATAAGATACTTTTTATTGCTCTTAAATTATAACACTTTTCTCTAGCTATTTATGGTTTTCCCAAGGCATTACTTCGTCGAAATTTTTGTTTAAGCTAATTTGTAAATAAAAATGAAAATAATGATCAAAAAAGTAGTAATAAATTGATCAAATTTTTCAAATGTTGATTGATAGGTGATATAATAAATCAGGATTAAAAGGTTATTTGATTATTTTTTATCATTTTTAGAGGTCGTTAGGCAAAGTTTTTACTTTGATGTGTCAATTTTTACTTCTTCTTGATCTTAAGGTGTAGCAATATGAGAAAAAAAATTATCCGACAGGCTTTAGTAGTTAAAGCTATCAATGAAAATTCCTATTTAACTGTCGAAGAGTTAGAGCGCCTTCTAAATGTTTCCCAAATCACGATTAGAAGAGATTTGGCAGAGCTTGAAGAAAGAAAGTTATTAGTGCGTAAATTAGGTGGAGCTGTATCTCTAAGAGGGATAGGCTTGGAGGTTAATGCCACTAATGACGAAATAAATCCCCTACCTCCTTTAAACATAGATATAGAAGATTTAAAAAAAGTTGATCAAAATTTAGGTAAAGAAGAAGTAAAACAACTAGCTAAAGAAAGTGAAGAATATTTAAATCTCCTTAATGACTTTGAAAAAACTGGAGGTAAAAATGACAATGCTGTCAGAAGTTTATCTCAAAGATGTAAACTAGCTATTGCTAAACAAGCAGCGAGTTTAATTCATAACAATTCTCGTATAGCTATAGACTCAGGATCAACTACCGCAGAGTTAGTTAAGTTTTTAGGTAATAAGAAAAAAGTTCTGGTAATGACAAATAGTCTAAGTATAGGTTATGAGCTTTCCCTATTACCTGAACAAAACCGTCCAAGTTTAATTATCACTGGCGGGTTGTTTGATAGCCATTCAGAATCTCTTTATTCTAAAAGCATGATCCCATCGCTAAAAGAGTATAACTTTGATATTTGCTTTGTTGGTGCTGATGGTTTTGGAGAAAATGGCACAACAACAAAATTTGAGCGCTCTTCATATACTAAGGTAATGTCAGAGGCTTCTAAATTTACGGTAGTGTTAATTGAGTCTTCGAAGATAAGTAACAAGCAACCTAACGATGAGTTAAGTTGGGAAGATATAGATTTAGTAATAACAGATTCTTTAATTTCTCGTAAAGTAAGAAAAGAATTAATGAAGTCAGTAGAAGTAATTGCTGCTGATATAAATAGTATTTCGTTTTAGAAAAAAAACAATTAGGTAAAATTTTATTATGTGTGGAATTGTTGGTGCAGTATCTCAACAGAATGTGGTTCAATTATTAATTGAAGGTTTAAAACGTCTAGAATATCGTGGATATGACTCTGCGGGTATTGCTGTAGTAGATAAGAATGGAGAGCTTCAAAGAGTTCGTTGCTTAGGTAAAGTAGATCAATTAAGAGAGGGAGTTAATGCTGCTCACCCTGGCTTAGAAGCCAATATTGGTATAACTCATACTCGTTGGGCTACACATGGTTCTCCATCTGAAATTAATGCTCACCCTCATGTGTCAGATTCAATTGTTGTAGTTCACAATGGAATAATTGAAAACCATCAAGAGTTACGCACTTTCTTAAAAAGCAAAGGATATCAATTCCACTCACAAACAGATACAGAAGTAGTAGCTCACTTAGTACACTTCTTTAGAAATACGCAAGACTATTTAGCGCCTGTTTTTGGAGAAGAAGCTTTAGAAAAATTAGAGAAGCACTTCAAGGGTAAAGAGGTTGATCTCTTAACTGCGGTAAAAATGGTAACTTGTGTAGTTGAGGGTGCTTACGGTTTAGCTGTAATGGATGCCTCTAATCCACATGAGATAATTGGTGCTAAATTAGGTTCACCTTTAGTTGTGGGTTATAGTGATGAGGGTAACTATTTAGCTTCTGACCAATTAGCTTTAATTGATAAAACGCGTCGCTTTACATTCTTAGAAGAGGGTGACATAGTTTTAGTTAAACAGGATAAAGTTGAAATCTTTGATAAAGATTTTAGAGCAGTTGAACGTGAAATTGTAAATTCAACTTTAGAAGTAGGTGTAATCGATAAAGGTGAGTATGATTCTTTCATGCTAAAAGAAATCTTTGAACAACCTCAAGCGATTATTGACTCTGTTGAAGGACGCATAGTTGCGGATCACGTACTAACTGAAGCTATTGGTCCAAAAGCCCAAGAACTTCTTGAAAAAGTTGAGCATATTGTTATTATTGCCTGTGGTACTTCATATCACTCTGGTTTAGTAGCAAAATACTGGATTGAAGATTTTGCTGGTATTAGTTGTGATGTAGAGATTGCCTCAGAATATCGTTACCGTAAAGCTGTTACTCGTAAAAATTCCTTAATCATTACTATGTCACAGTCAGGAGAGACTGCGGATACTTTAGCAGCTCTACGTAAAGCTAAAGAAAGTGGTTTCTTAGGTTCAATGACAATTTGTAATGTACCTTCTTCGTCAATTGTACGCGAATCAGATTTAAGTTATATTACTCGTTGTGGTGTTGAAATTGGTGTTGCTTCAACAAAAGCCTTTACTTCACAATTAGTACTACTTTTAATGTTTGCTTCAGCTTTAGCGCGCGTAAAAGGCAACTTAACACCAGAAATTAGCAAACGTATTGTTGATGGCATTAACTCTCTTCCTCGTGCAATCGAAAATTACTTAGCTGATCACAAACCAGTAGTAGAGTTAGCTAATAGTTTAGTAAACAAAGAAAGCTGTATATATATAGGTCGTGATACTATGTATCCAATTGCAAAAGAGGGTGATTTAAAACTTAAAGAACTTTCTTACATTCACTCTGAAGCTTTTGCAGGTGGTGAGCTAAAACATGGTCCACTAGCTTTAGTTGATGAGAATATGCCAGTTATTGCTTTAGCACCAAATGATGCGTTAAGTGATAAGATGAAGTCAAATATTGAAGAGGTTTTAAGTCGTGGTGGTATTACTTACGTATTTACCGATAATCCAGATTTATTAACTCCAAGAGATAATCTTCACTTAATTCAAATGCCAAGCATAGATCCAATTGTTGCTCCGATTTTATACGTTGTTCCTCTGCAATTACTATCTTACTACCTTGCTGTAGCTAAAGGTTGTGATGTAGATAAACCTCGTAATTTAGCTAAATCAGTGACAGTTGAATAAGATAAAATACAGATCAAAGAGTAACCTCAAGAGGTTGCTCTTTGTCGTATTTATTTAGCAATATCACTATTATTAGTATTATCTTGCCATTTACTCTTCTAAAGTTTTTAATTAGGACTAATGAAGTCCAGTTAATCTATCAAGTTAAATACATCTTACTCTAGCAAAGTACCTTCTATTGATTTAGAGAAGAAAAATAACTGAAATAACGATAAAAACAAGCCTTACTTTTTTTCTAGTTTAGAGTAAAATGGAATTTAGAAAAGAAATAAGTTTTAGCAAAATTATAAAAATTTAAATCAATCAGAGGTTTGTATGAGTGAAAAAGTAATTTATTTAGCAGGTGGGTGTTTCTGGGGAACGGAAAAATTTCTGCAAAGTTTAATTGGTGTAGAAGCTACAGAAGTAGGATATGCCAATGGTAATCGTGACGGAGTGAGTTACAAAGAGGTTTGTACAGGAACAACGGCACATGTTGAGGCTGTTAAGGTAGTTTATAATCCTGCAGTTATTTCACTTGAAGAATTACTTAGTGCATTCTTAAAGACTATTGATCCTACAGCAGTAAATCAGCAAGGTAATGATGTTGGTACTCAATATCGTACAGGAATTTATTCTCTTCCTGAAGATTTTGCGCAACAGCAAGAAGTTATTAATACCTTGTTAGCTAAAGAGCAACAGAAGTATAGTCAGCCTATTGTCGTAGAAAACATTCCTTTAAATAATTACACAAGTGCTGAAGAGTATCATCAAAAGTACTTAGATAAAAATCCAACAGGCTATTGTCACTTAAACTTTATAGACTTGCGTCCAATTTTAGAGGAGCAGAATAAAGTGGCAAGAGAAAGATTAAAAGGCTAACAATAAAGCTACACTCTTTAGGGGTGTAGCTTTTAAACTAAGTAAATAGGCGCAATTTGCGGTATAATATTAACTTAATGAACTTATCATAACCACAAACAAGATTAGAGAGTTTGCTATTTTTAAGATAGTGAACTTTGTGATTTTTTCTTAACTATACAATTCTATGAGTATTAAAACTGAAGACAGTATAATCGTAATTTTTGGTGCTACTGGTGATCTAACTCAACGTAAGCTACTACCATCTTTATTTGGCTTATTTTGTAATGAGTTAACTCCAAAAAAATTCAAGATTATGGGGATTGGTCGTAGTCTGATTGAAACCAAAGATTTCCAAGATAAATGTAGAGAGTCAATTGAAAAAGTAAAAAATGACTTCTTAAAAGAATCACAAAAAGCAGACGAACAACTGAGCAAGAAAATGGTAGATGATTTTATTGATAAAATCTTCTACACTAAAGCAAATGCAACTGATCAAAATGATTATCAGCATTTAAAAGAAGTTATTGAAAATACAGCTAAAGAATTAGATATTCCTAGCAACGTAGTTTTCTACATGTCGACTCCTCCAAGTGCATACACTACGATTGCTGAACATTTACACTCTGTTGGTTTAGCTGACCAAACAGAAGGCTGGCGTCGTTTAATCATAGAAAAACCATTTGGTTATGATGTTGAGAGCGCAAATAACTTAAATAATGAGTTACATAAATACTTTAATGAAAGTCAACTATATCGTATTGACCATTACCTAGGTAAAGAGACAGTACAAAACATTTTAGTATTTAGATTTGCTAACGCACTATTTGAACCAATCTGGAATAGAAACTACATTAGTTATGTAGAGATTACGGCAGCTGAAGAGTTAGGGGTAGAAGG
The DNA here is from genome assembly GCF_003585885.1 of Psittacicella hinzii. GTDB lineage: Bacteria > Pseudomonadota > Gammaproteobacteria > Enterobacterales > Psittacicellaceae > Psittacicella. Next base: position 6,304 of record NZ_NRHC01000031.1, read on the forward strand.
TCGTGCAGCTTACTACGATCATTCTGGTGCCCTACGCGATATGCTACAAAACCACTTGTTAAATGTGTTTTCATTTGTAGCTATGGAAGCACCTGCACGTATTGACGCTGATTCAATTCGTGACGAGCAAGTTAAAGTTATTAAAAGCTTAGCACCGATTAAATTTGAAACAATTGAAGATCAAGTTTTATTAGCGCAGTATTTAGAAAACCCTAACAATCCAGAGCAAAAAGCATATAAAGATGAAGAGGGAGTAGATCCTAATTCTCGTACAGAAACTTATGTGCAAGCTAAACTGGAAGTTAATAACTGGCGTTGGGCTGGTGTTCCTTTCTTTGTGCGTACAGGTAAACGTTTAAAAGAACGTGTTGCTGAAATTTGTATTCACTTTAAACGTTCTCCACACCATGATTTCAAGGAGAATGCACCTGAGAACAATCTAGTAATCCGCATTCAACCAAATGAATATATTCAAATGAATTTTGGTATGAAGCGTCCTGGTTCTGGTTTCAATTTCTCAGAAGTGCCAATGGACTTCAAATATACTGATCTAAATCGTAGTGAGAAAAACATTTTAATTCTTGATGCTTACCAAAGATTACTTTTAGATACAATTCGTGGTGATGCAACTCTATTTACACGTTCTGACTTTGTATTAGAATGTTGGAAGTATGTGCAACCGATTATTGATTATAAAAATGGTAATCCAACAATACATACTTATCAATCAGGTACCTGGGGACCAGATGCTTCTGTAGATTTACTACAAAAATCTGGCTTTAAATGGCATTTTGATTGTATTGCTGAACGCGAAGAAAAGTTAAAAAACTAATATGACTAAAATTTTATTTAAACAAGGAAACTATACAATAGTGGAAGCTGAAGGAGATGAGCAATTATCTCCTGTTGCGGATAAGCTACTTGCGCTTAGTTTAGAGGGCGGTGCTAAACATATTTCCCTATTTGGTGGTTCGACAGTATTTAAATTATTTGCTTATCTAGAGAAAAGTGGTTTAGCTGAAAAAATTAATTGGCAAAACTTACATCTTTGGTGGAATGACGAGCGTTTAGTAGACTATAGCTCAAGTGAAAGTAACTATGGAGAATTAAACCGTCGTTACTTAAGTAAACTAAATATTCCGGCTGAAAATATTCACCCGATTAAAGGTTTAACTGATAAAGAGCTTGAATATACTTACGTTATTGCTGAAATCAACCGTATGGTTTCATTAGTAAAAGAATTAATTCCAGCTAATGAACAAGGTATTCCAAGCTTTGACCTAATTATTTTAGGGATCGGAGATGATGGACATACTGCTTCATTATTCCCAGCTGTTTTTGAATTAGATGAAGATGACTTATATGTACCTGCATTTCATCCTTTAACTATGCAACCGCGTATTTCACAGTCATTACAATTAATTAACGCAGCTAAAGAAATTAATTTTGTAGCTTCTGGTGAAGCTAAAGCTAAAGTTTTAGGGCAAGTAGTTGAGTCAATTGTCGGTCTATTACTTTTACAAGAAGTTGTAAATGATAAGAACTTTGATATTTACCAAATTGTCAGAGAAAAATTTGGTAATAATGAAGTTTTAGTTCATGTAGGTCTAAAAAATCAAACTACTATGTATCTAGATTCAGCTGCCGCGAAAGAAATTAATGTAGCAGCATTAGAAAAAGTACAATCAACTTTAAAATAATTATTAATAATCAAGAGGAAAATTATGTCTTTAAATTACGACATTGGAGTTGTTGGTTTAGCTGTAATGGGGCAAAACTTAATTTTAAACATGAATGATCATGGTTTTAAAGTTGTTGCTTATAACCGTAGCCAAGATAAAGTAATTGATTTTATCAATGGTCCAGCTAAAGATACTAATATTGTCGGCGCTACGTCTTTAGAAGATATGGTATCTAAACTAGCTTCTCCTCGTAAAGTATTTTTAATGGTACGTGCTGGTGAAGTGGTAGATGTATTTATTGAACAATTATTACCTTTACTAGAGAAAGGCGATATCATTATCGATGGTGGTAACTCTAACTATGTAGACACAAACCGTCGTACTAAATACTTAGAAGAAAAAGGCATTCTTTATGTAGGTACAGGTGTATCTGGTGGTGAAGAAGGTGCTCGTAGAGGTCCTTCAATTATGCCAGGTGGTAATCCACTAGCTTGGGAATCTGTAAAACCTATTTTACAAGCAATTTCAGCAAAAACTCCAGATGGTTATCCTTGCTGTGACTGGGTTGGTAAAGAAGGTGCTGGTCACTTTGTGAAAATGGTTCACAATGGTATCGAGTACGGTGATATGCAACTAATTTGTGAAGCTTATCACTTCTTGTCAGAGTATGTTGATGTATCTTATGATCAGTTAGCAGATATCTTTACATCTTGGAATAAAACAGAATTAGATTCTTACTTAGTTGAAATTACTGCTGATATTTTACGCTTCAAAGATGAAGATGGTTCAGCTTTAGTTTCTAAAATTTTAGATACAGCTGGTCAAAAAGGTACAGGTAAATGGACTGGTATCAATGCTTTAGACTTTGGTGTACCATTAACATTAATTACTGAATCAGTATTTATGCGTTGTGTTTCAGCATTAAAAGACCAACGTTTAGAAGCTGAAAAAGTATTTGGTAACATTCACCCACCAGTTGAAAGAAAATTAAAATTCGAAGAAGCTGCTGATTTAATTGAGCACGTACGTAAAGCTCTATTAGCGTCAAAAATTATTTCTTACGCGCAAGGCTTTATGCTGATGAAAACTGCATCAGACGAATTTAACTGGGATATCAATTTAGGTAACACTGCGTTATTATGGCGTGAAGGTTGTATTATCCGTTCTAAATTCTTACAAGATATTAAGAATGCGTTCGATAAAAACCCTGATCTAAACTTCTTAGGTTTAGATGAATACTTCCGTAATATTCTAATTGACTGCTTACCAAGCTGGAGAAAAATTTGTTCTCTATCAATTGAACACGGTATTCCTGTTCCATGTATGGCTGCTGGTTTACAATTCTTAGATAGCTATACTTTAGGTAAATTACCTGCAAACTTATTACAAGCTCAACGTGACTATTTCGGTGCACACACTTATCAACGTGTTGACCGTCCTCTAGGTGAAGTTTTCCACACTAACTGGACTGGTACAGGCGGTGATGTTTCTGCAACTAAATACGATGTTTAAGTCAAATAAAAAAGGATCC
>NZ_NRHC01000032.1 GCF_003585885.1 Psittacicella hinzii
CATTTGCGGAATTCAGGTTATATTATTTGCTCATACACTTGCTTTTAATAGGGATTCCCGAAATTGATCATTTTCTTCTAAATAAATTACTAAATAACATTAGGTTATCTCGATTTCTAGCAGGGCATACTACCCTTCTTTAAATCGATTGTTGACTTAATCTAAAGGTAAGAAATTTAATAATATTTAATCATTAGCTTCTTCTTTGTTCGGGAATCCCTATTTTAAATTTTCACCATTCTTATATGTTAGTTTAATGAGATTTGACTAACATAAAAAATGTCAAAAGTTTGTTAATTTTCTTTTATTAACAAGTGAAAATTGTATATAATCAACAAGTAAAAAATTACCACTTTAATTAAAAATAATTTAGAATTTAATTAAAGATTGCTATCTACCCTACCCTCAATTTAACTTTAGAGATATTTGTGAACAAAACAAAATCAATACTTTTAATTTTAGTAGTTTTAGTTATCGCTTTAATTATTACTTTTTCTTTCTCTGGCAGTAAAAGTAGCTCAGAAAAAAGTAATCAGCCAAAACAAAAACTATACGTTTACAACTGGACAGAATACATTACTAGTGATTTATTAAAAAAATTCACTGACGAAACCGGAATTGAAGTGGTATACACTACCTACGAAAGTAATGAAGAGATGTATGCTAAGTTAAAATTAAACAGCAACTCTAGTCAACCTTACGACATCGTAGTTCCTTCAAATCACTTTGTTGCAAGATTAATTGCAGAAAATTTAATTCAACCTTTAGATTTATCTCAACTTCAAACTGATAATCTTTTACCTGAAGTTTTAAATAAGCCATTTGATCCTGAAAATAAATATTCAATTCCTTATACTTATGGCTTTACTACTATTGGTATTGATAAATCATACGCTCCTAACTTAGAAATTAAATCTTGGAACGATTTATGGAAACCAGAGTTTAAAGATTTAATGATCTTAAATGATCAGCGTGATCTTTTCTCTATTGCTTTAAAATCTCTTGGTTATGATCCAAACACAACTAACCCAGATGAAATTAAACAAGCATATGAGAAACTAGCTACTTTAGTGAATAAAGTTAAAGTATTTAACTCTGACGCTCCAGAAGTGCCTTTTGTTAATAAAGAAGTACAAACTGGTATTCTATGGACTGGTTCAGCATTTCGTGGTTCAATAGATGATAGCGATATCTCTGTGATGTGGCCAGAAGAAGGTGCAGTACAATTTATCGATTCTTTTGTGATTCCTGTTGGAGCTAAAAATACTGAAGAAGCGTATCAATTTATTAATTTCATGCTACAGCCTGAAAACGCTTATGAAATTTTAGTAAATTTAGGTTTCCAACCTGCTAATCGTTTAATTAAAGATCTACTACCAATTGAATGGCAAAACTCAACGATCCTTTTCCCACCTGAATGGGTATTTGAAAAATCATCATTCAATGCTGATGTGGATAATAAAACTTTAGAGCTATATAACAAATATTGGAACCAGTTAAGAGTTTCTGGTAATAACTAATATTTTCTTATATAAAAAACAGGATACCAATGGTATCCTGTTTTTTTTGAAATTTTCAATTTGCTAGTTGGCAAAATAAACTTTTTTATGTTAATATTATTCTAAAGAAGAAAACGTATCCAGCCAAACATATCTTTACGAATTCTATTCGGAGAGTATTTTTCTATTAAAATTTAATAGTTAAAAAGAAATCTATAGTTTTATTAAAAATATCTTTAACTTGAATTAATCTTTTAGTAAATTTTAAAACTATGAGCGAAAATAACTACAATTTAAATCTGCCTCAGACAGATTTCCCTATGCGTGGTGAACTACCAAAACGTGAACCACAAATGCTAGAACAATGGTACAAAGACGATTTATATCAATTAATTCGTAAATCACGCGAAAATCGTCCTCTATATATCCTACACGATGGTCCTCCATATGCTAATGGTACTATCCACTTAGGACACGCACTAAATAAAATTCTTAAAGATATTATTATAAAATCAAAAACTATCGAAGGATTTGATTCTCCATATGTTCCTGGTTGGGACTGCCACGGTTTACCAATTGAATTAAAAGTAGAAAGTTTAGTAGGTAAACCTGGTATCAATATCGACGCTAGTGAATTCCGTAAAAAATGTCGTGAATATGCGTTAGAACAAGTAAACTTACAGCGCAATGACTTTAAACGTCTTGGTGTTTTAGGTGATTGGGATAACCCTTACCTAACAATGGACTATAAAACTGAAGCAGAGATTATTCGTACTTTAGGTCGTTTAGTTAAAAATGGTCACATGTTCAAAGGTCACAAACCTGTATATTGGTGTGTAGACTGTAAATCTGCTTTAGCTGAAGCTGAAGTTGAATACCGCGATAAAAAATCAGAATCTATCTATGTAGCTTTCGAAGCTAAAGATGCTAATAGCGTAGTTACAAAATTTGGTGTTACTGATACAAGTATTCCTACTTACGCAGTAATCTGGACAACAACTCCTTGGACAATCCCAGGTAACCGTGCTATTTCATTACACCCTGAATTAGAATACGCATTAGTTAAAGTAAAATTAGATAACAACCAATATTTTGCAAATGAACAATACTTCATCTTAGCAAAAGAATTAGTTGAAACTGTAGCTGAACATTGTAAATTCTCTTCTTTCGAAGTAGTAGGTACACCTGTACTTGGTAAAGACTTAGAATTATTAACATTTGTTCACCCATTATTTGGTCATGATGTACCTTTCTTACTAGGTGAGCACGTTGGTTTAGACGCTGGTACAGGTCTAGTACATACAGCTCCTGATTACGGTATCGAAGACTTTGATGTATGTAAAAAATACGGCATTGGTCTAACAAACAACATCAATGATGATTCTGAATTTAAAGCTGATGTTCCTAAATTTGCAGGTCTAAAAATCTTTGATGCAAATGTTCCTGTAATTAAAGAGCTTGCTTATGCTGGTCGTTTAGTATTTAAATCATCAATCAACCACTCATACCCACACTGTTGGCGTCACAAAACTCCAGTAGTTTTCCGTGCTACTCCACAATGGTTCATCGGTATGGATGTTGCAGGCTTACGTAACTCTGTATTAAATGAAATCCGTAATGAAGTATCTTGGATTCCTGCATGGGGTGAATCACGTATCGACAACATGGTAAGTGGTCGTCCAGACTGGTGTATCTCACGTCAACGTACTTGGGGTGTACCAATTCCAGTATTTACTCATAAAGAAACTGGTGAATTACATCCAAATACTTTAGATATTATCGAAAAAGTTGCACAGTTAGTTGAAAAAGATAGTATCCAAGCATGGTGGGATGCAAGCAACGAAGAGCTTTTAGGTAAAGAAGATGCAGATAAATACACTAAAGCAAAAGATACTTTAGATGTATGGTTTGACTCTGGATCTACTAGTGAAACAGTTACAAAATTACGTCCAGAATTCAAAGGTCATAAAGCTAATATGTACCTAGAAGGTTCTGACCAACACCGTGGTTGGTTCATGTCATCAATCTGTATCGGTGCAGGTGTAACTGGTAAAGCTCCTTATAAGGAAGTGTTAACTCACGGCTTTATCGTTGATGGTAACGGACAAAAAATGTCTAAATCTTTAGGTAACGTAATCGTTCCTCAAGAAGTTAACGAAAAATACGGTGCAGACATCTTACGTTTATGGGTAGCACAAACTGACTATACAACTGATATCCGTGTTTCTGATGAGATCTTAAAACGTTCAGTTGACCAATATCGTCGTATCCGTAATACAACGCGTTTCTTACTAGCTAACTTAAACGGTTTCGATCCAGCTAAACATGCGGTACCATTTGATCAAATGCTTTCAGTTGATCGTTACATCGTTTCTTTAGCTAATAGCTACCAAACACAAATTAGAGAAAACTACAACTCATATGAGTTACACTTAATTGTTAAAGCTCTAATGCAGTTCTGTTCAGTAGACTTAGGTTCATTCTACCTAGATACAGTTAAAGACCGTATCTATACACTTAAAGAAGATAGCCTAGCTCGTCGTTCAGCACAAACTGCAATGTACCACGTAGCTGAAGCTTTAGTAAGATGGATGGCGCCAATCTTAAGCTTTACTTCACAAGAAGCTTGGGAACAACTACCTGGTGAGCGTGATAAATATGTATTCACTTCTTACCACTACGAAAATCTTCAACCTAATGATACTGAACTAAATGATTTATCTTGGAAAGAGTTACTATTAGTTCGTGATCAAGCTAACGTTGCTTTAGAAAACTTACGTAAAAACAAAACTATCGGTTCATCTTTAGATGCTGAATTAACAGTTTACGTATCTCCTAAAGCTCCAGCTTTAGCTAAAGCACTTGAAACTTTAGCTTCAGAAGCTAAATACGTTTTCTTAGTGTCTAAACTAAACGTTAAAGCATTAGAAAACGCTGAAGGTGAAGAATTATTCAAAGTTGAAGCTAAGAAATTTGACGCTCCAAAATGTAACCGTTGTTGGCATTTAGATCCTTCAGTTGGTACACATGCTGAACATGAAGAGTTATGTTCTCGTTGTGTAGATAACTTAGAAGGTGAAGGCGAAACTCGTCACTTTGCTTAATTATTACAATAATCTAATATTCGAACAGTTGAAAAGAGCGGGGTCCGTTTTAGGATCCTGCTCTTTTTCCTTTAAAGTTGTGTATAATTTATAACGGTATAAAAGTTTAACTAAATCAAATTATGGCAAAACTATTCTTCTATTACTCAACCATGAATGCTGGTAAAAGCACTAACCTTTTGCAAGCTTCTCATAACTATAAAGAGAGAGGATTTAATACAATACTCTTTAATTTTTATGCTGATAATCGTGCAGCAGATGGACAGTTAGTTAATACTGAGCTTTACATCACTTCACGTCTTGGTATTAGAGAAAAGGCAAATCCATTTGCTTCTAATACTAATATGATTGAAGCTGTCAAAGAGCTCCAACAAAGCGATTTACCTTTAAAAGATGAACAAGGTAATAATCGCCCAGTAGGAGCAATTTTAATCGATGAAGCTCAATTTCTAACTCCAGAGCAAGTTAAACAACTATCTGACATAGTTGACTTTATGAATATCCCTGTCCTTTGTTATGGCATCAGAACTGATTTTTTAGGTGAGCCTTTTGCGGGATCTGCTTGGTTATTAGCTTGGGCTGATGAAATAGTGGAATTAAAAACTATTTGTGCAACAGGTAAAAAAGCCACTTTTGTACTTCGTCTAGATGAAAATGGCGTCCCACAAAGTAAGGGAGAGAAAGTACAAATTGGTGGTAATAATGTTTACGTTGCTGTATCGCGCAAGCTTCACAAAGAAGCATTAGCTAATGGTACTTTAGAAAATGCACAATACCATGATTTTGAATAAACAAGGATAAAGAAAATGACTCATAATTTTAATTACGATTTACTTGTAGTTGGTGGTGGTAGTGGTGGAATTGCTACTGCAAATCGTGCAGCCATCTACGGTGCAAAAGTAGCAGTAATTGAAGCTAAAGAATTAGGTGGAACTTGCGTTAACGTAGGTTGTGTACCTAAAAAAGTTTTATGGAATGGAGCAAATCTTTACAGTCAGCTAAAACACCTAAGTGAAGACTACGGTTTTACTACCCAAGTAAGCAATTTAGACTTTAGCAAACTAGTTGCTAATCGCCAAGCTTACATCTCACGTATCCATAACTCTTACAGTAATGTTTTCGAAAAAAATAAAGTTACTGTATTAAAAGGCTGGGGATCTTTAGTTGATAAGAATACGGTTAAAGTAGTTGGGCAAGATGGCAACGAGAAGCTTTATACTGCAGAGCGCATTCTTTTAGCACCAGGCGGTAAAGCAACTTTCCCTGAAATTCAAGGAGTAGAATTAGGTACTGACTCTGATGGCTTCTTCGATCTAACTTCACTACCAAAAAGTGCGACAATTGTGGGCGCTGGATACATTGCTGTAGAAATCGCAGGAGTATTAAACTCATTTGGTGTTGATACTACTTTAGTAACGCGTGGGGATCGTCCTTTACGCTGGTTAGATAAAGATGTTGCCAATGAATTACTCGAGAATTTTAACTTACAAGGTTTAAAGCATGTAGCTAATGCCTCTTATAGTAAAGTTGAAAAACTTGATAATGGTTTAACTCGTTTAATTACAGATAAAGGAAATATTGATTCTGAATTCTTAGTATGGGCAATAGGTCGTAAACCAAATCTTTCAGGATTAAATCTTGAAGAAGTTGGTGTTGAAGTTGATAAAGACGGATTTATTGTTACCAACGAACTAAGTGAAACTTCTGTAAGTAATATTTTAGCTATTGGTGATGCAGTAAACTTACCAGCCTTAACTCCAGTGGCAATCAAAACCGGCCGCACACTAGCAGAGCGTTTATATAACGGTAAAACTGGTTGGCATTTTAATAAAGATTCTCTAATCCCTACAGTTATCTTTAGCCACCCAGCTATAGGTACTATTGGTTATAGTGAAGAAAAAGCACTTGAAATCTTTGGTAAATTTGACGCAAAAGAAAATCCAAATGGTATTAAAGTATACCGCAGTAAATTTACTTCAATGCTAACTGCCGTAACCTCTCATCCTGAAAAAGTATTTATGAAACTAGTCGTGCAAGGAGAAAATGAAAAAGTTATCGGTCTGCACGGTATCGGTTTAGGGATAGATGAGATTATCCAAGGATTTGCTGTGGCAATGCAAATGGGAGCAACAAAAGCTGACTTTGACAACACTGTAGCTATCCACCCTACAGGTGCCGAAGAATTTGTAACTATGCGCTAATTATGAAAGAAAGTAATAAAATTTATAGCGAGCAAGATTTTAATCCAAGCTATTGGCGTATTTTCAAAGGCATAGCTTCCTTATATGGTACTAATGCCTTAGCAAATTTTGCTCAAGCTCAAGTTATCGTAGTTGGTGCTGGTGGTGTTGGCTCTTGGGCTATTGAAGCTTTAGCAAGAAGTGGCGTTGGTTCATTGATCTTAGTTGACTCTGATGACATCTGCTTATCTAATATCAACCGTCAATTACCAGCAATGCATTCTACTGCCGGCGAAGACAAAATCGACATTATGGGAGATAGATGTTTAGATATCAATCCACTTATTTCCTTAATTAAGATCGATCGTTTTCTTGCTCCTGAAAACTTACGTGAAATAATTAAACCACAAAAGTTTACTTCTAAAATTTTTGCTCAAGAGCAAGAAATTACTCCTAAACTGTATGTCATAGATGCAATTGACGATGCTAATGTCAAAGCAAGTTTAGTGAACTATTGTCGTCAAAATAAAATTAAATTGGTAGTATGCGGTGCTGCTGGAGGGAAATTTGATCCTACTAAAATTCGCTTAACCGATCTCACAGAAACCACGCAAGATCCATTAATTGCTAATGTGAGAAATCGTTTACGCCGAGAATACGGTTACCGTGAAAGATTTAAGGATAAAAAATTTAATGTCCCTACTGTTTTTTCACTTGAACAAATGAGCCTACCAACAGATAGCAAAACCTGTGATATCCAAAAACTAAACTGTAATAATGGCTACGGTTCAGCTACTGCAGTAACAGCTACTTTTGCTAACTTTGCAGTTGCCAGAATTCTTGACTATATTAAAAAAGCTTAGCTTCTTGCTAAGCTTTTTATGTTATTATAGGGGTAACTAATACTTTCAGTTGAAAGAACTATTAGTAAAAATATAAGCTGCGGCTTATTAACTAAAACAAGGTAATCACTTATTATGAAAAAGACAGCTTTATCTGTAGCTTTAGCTACATTTGCACTCTTTAACACAGCTGAGGCTGATGTTTTATCGTCAATCCAACCAATTGGCTTTATTGTAGCTGATTTAACTAAGAATGTAACTAATAATTCAGTTTTAATTCCAGCAAATAAATCTCCACACTCAGCACAATTAACTCCTAAAGATCTAGCAACTGTAAAAAATAGCGATCTTCTGGTATATATTGACGATAATATGGAAATTAGTTTAGGTAAGGTAGTTAATAACTCAAGAACCAAACCTAAAAATGTCTTAGAATTATCTCAAATCCCTGCAATTAAAGCTTTATTAATCAAAGGGGTGCATCACGACCATGATGAGGAAGAACATCATCATGATCACCATGATGACGATGACCATAAGCATGATAGTCATGAACATGATGATGCTGATACTCATAAACATACCCATAGCGATGATAAAACTCATAAACATGAGCACAGCAGTGAACATAGCAAAGAGCAGCATGCCAATGAAGAGTTAGAAATTAACTATCATATTTGGACAAGTCCAATCATTGCCCAGCATATTGCTCAAGGTATTGCAGATAAATTAATTGAAATTTACCCTGACAAAAAAGAGACAATTCTTTCTAACCTTGCTGATTTTAACCAACAGTTAACCCTAACCAATAAAGAATTACAAGAGTTACTCACCCCTAATAAAATGAGTAATTTCTATGTTTACCATGATGCTTACACTTACTTTGAAACTGCTTACAACTTCCAAAGTAAAAATCGCGGGGCAATTTACTTTAATGTAAATGTTGATCCTTCGGTAAAAGTTATTAACGAGCTAAACAATAAAGCAAAAGAGGATAATGTAAAAGTAATTTTTACAGAGCCTCAATTTAATCAAGGAATTGCAAATAAATTAGCTCAATCTATTGGTGCTAAATTAGGTGTTTTAGATCCACTTGGTGTTGACCTAAAAGTACAACCAGGTGCTTACCAAGAGTTTCTAAAAAATCTAGGAAAAAGCTTTAGCATTCTTTTAAATCAATAAAAGAAAAGAGGAACTTTGCATTTAATGTAAAGTTCCTCTTACTTTTTCCCCGTAAACATCAGAGAGTTAAGAATTTTCTTTTTATATCTTCTTGACAATTAACTTTCAATTCATTATAATAATACCGTATTCAAAAGAACGGCGTGATGGCAGAATGGCTTATGCAGCGGATTGCAAATCCGTCTATCTCGGTTCAATTCCGGGTCGCGCCTCCATTTTTTATCTAGCTTTAACGCTAGATCTTTTTTTTATCCGAATTTCCAATCTTGCTGAGCATTCATTTTTGCTTTAGCCAAAAAGATCCCCTGAGTTCATTCTCAGGGGATCTTTTTTATTCTACTGGAATCATATGTTTAATTACTAAACTTAGTGACTCTCGTCCACAATAACGATTTATTGACATAGTATAGAAAACATCCATTTCTGGAGCTAAAGAATTTATTAGCTCTGGCGTAGCTTTAAATCTAATTCCAGAATGGCACATATTGTTGGCATCCATAAAATCTAAGATTAAAGTATCACGTTTGGATCTTCCTACTAAGCGTGGACTATTAAAGATCTTAAATCTACTCTTAAATACCGGTTCAGGGAAACCTTTACCCCATGGTCCTAAACGTACCAGCTCCTTAGCAAACTCTAAAGTTATATAGTTAACTGGAAGTTCAAGGTCACAGTAAATAGTTTCTTGACCAATATCATCAGGTTCAGCCAATTCTCGCACTACAGTTTCTAATGCTTGGCTAAACTGATCAAAATCTTTTTCTCTAATTGTTACCCCTGCAGCACCTGAGTGACCACCAAATTTAACAATTAGACCTGGATAACGTTTGGCAATAGTATCTAAACAGTCTTTTAAGTGTAGACTACTAATTGATCTTCCTGAACCTTTAATTAAGCCTCCCTCATCTGTGGAGAAAATAAAAGTTGGACGCCAATACTTGTCTTTAATAATTGAACTATTTAAACCTATAACCCCTAAATGCCAGCTTGGATCATATAGACAGATAGAGTAGCTATCAGAGTGACGAAAACGCATTTCAAATTGATCTAAAGCTTGTTGCGTATTTTCAGCTTGAACTACAGAACGCTTTTTATTAGTTTCTGCCATTTCACAAGCAATTACTTCAGCAACCCTTTCATCATCTGAAATTAAGCATTCAACTCCTTTAACCATGCTATCCATACGACCGATGGCATTAATTAGAGGAGCTACCTTAAAGCTAATATCGTCAACACCAAAATCAATATTATTGATCTTTTGTACTTTTAAAATAGCTTGTATACCTTTAGAGCAACGACCTGCACGAATACGTCTCACACCTTGTTCAACTAAAATTCTATTATTGTAATCAAGGTTAGCAAGATCTGCTACAGTACCAACTGCTACTAAATCGAGATATTGATCTGGATTAAAGCTCGCGTCGTAATTTTCTAAAAACTTATTAATTCTTTCACGTAAAAGTTCAATTTCAGCAGAATTTAATTTTTCGCCCTCTTTATTTTTATGTTCTAGAATTAAATTAATCTTTTCATAAATAATGGTGTTAGAAATATTTATCGCTTTAGTAATTACATTAAATTGTTCATTAATGTAGTAACTTAAAACTTTCATTAGGTAATAAGATACCCCTACACCAGTTAAGTTTTTTGAAGGGAAATTACAACCTTTTTGATTTGGGTTGATAATTGCATAAGCCGGAGGCACAGTATCCCCACCTAAGTGATGGTCAGTAATAATTACATCAACATTTTTAAAGTTGGCATACTCAACTCCATCAAAAGAGCTTATACCATTATCTACCGTAATTATTAAATTAGCGCGATGCTCTGTAATTGCAAGATCAACTAATGCTGGAGATAAACCGTAACCGTGAATAATTCTATCCGGAATTATATAGTTTACGTTAGTAAAACCTAAACGTTTAAGACTCATGTACACTAATGAAGTTGAAGTAGCTCCATCAGCATCATAGTCTCCTATTATTACTATTCTTTCATTTTCAATTAAAGCATTGATTAATCGTTTAATTGCTTTATTTAAATCTTTGAATAGAATCGGATTTATTAAATTACGTAAACTATAATCGAGCTGACTAACATCTGTTATGTTGCGATTAGAAAAGATATAGTCTTTAATCTGATCGGCTAAACCTAAAAGATGTTGCGGTTTACGCTCTACAACTTTTATAGTTTTTTCTAACATTTTTAAAAATCGATCCTTATTTATTTGTTTCTTTTCTATTGTATTTTATCACGTCTTGCAAAGAAAACGAAAAAAGCTAGATAACTTAGCAGTTATCTAGCTTTTTTAAAATATTTCAAGATAAAGTTAACCTTGACGATTCTTTAAGTAAGTGACTATATAATTAATCACAATAATGTAAATACCTATGTTAATCCAAACATCAGCAAGATTAAACACGGCAAAACTCCAACTTTCACCGAAGGTAAAATGAATAAAATCAATTACTCTACCAAACAGAATACGTTCTACTCCATTACCAAAAGCTCCTGCCGCTACACAAATTTGTGCAAAAGCAGTTACTTTTTCACTAAAAGTAGAATGCGGATAGGCAAAAGTTTTACTTGAGATATAAGTTAGGTATACTCCTACTAAAGTAGCAAAAGAGCCAACAACTATGCGCATTAAATTAGGATAATCCGAACCTATACTAAAGCTAAAACCATAGTTGTAAACTAAAGTCCATTGTAGGAACTTTTCTCCTAACACTGCAACACTCTGCCCATAGTAAAAATTAGTGTCAAAGTAATATTTACTATACCAATCTAAACCAACAAGGATTACTAATAATCCCAATCCTAAAACTATTAATCTATTTTGCATAAACTAAATATAAATTGTCTTCACTAAGCTCTTGCGAATATAACAGATTTAACTGCAAGCAGTCAGCTATTTGCGTTTGTTCAACTTCTTGCCTTAAAGCTTCTAAGCCAGAACCTAAAACCTTAGGAGCCATAAAATAGTGTAATTGATCAAATAATCTATTTTCAATTAAGGCGTTAGTTAAGCTACTTCCAGTTTCTACAAGTAAATTATTTATTCCTAGTGCTTTTAATTGTTTTAAAATTTCTTTTAATTGCTCTGGTTTATGAGAATCAAAACCACTAATAAACTTACTTGGAGCAAATTCTTTAGCTGAAGCTAAAGGATGAGGCTGACAAGAAACGATAACAATGTCTTCTCTTTTATGATGAGCAAATACCTCTTCGCTACCAGTTAGTTGCTGTGAATTATCTAGTAGAACTAACTTAGGTGAAATTACCTCTTCAGGAGCCAAATGCTCTTGAATTATTTGTGGAAATTCCGCATAACGCAAATTATATTTTGCCTTATCAACAATTACCGTTTTCGCACTTGCTAAAATTGCATCTGCTTGCCATCTCAAGCCTTGGACATAACTTCTAGCCTCCGGAGAGGTAATCCATTTAGAGTTGCCATTAGGTAGAGCAACTTTGCTATCAAGTGAAGCCCCAATTTTTATTTTAATAAAAGGTAACTCCCTCTCTTGCTGCTGTAAAGCAAAAAAGTCTTGATTAAGTTTCTCACATTTAGCAGAAGGAACAAATTCAACTTGAATGCCAGCTCTTTCTAAAATAGCAACCCCTTTGCCATTTACTTTATCAGTGCTATCTGCACTTAAATAAACTACCTTTTTAACCTGACAATCAGCTAATAAGTTGGCGCATGGAGGAGTACGACCAAAATGGGCACAAGGCTCTAAAGTAACATAGGCTGTCGCCCCTTTGATTAAATCTTGCCAAGTTTCTGGGTATCTTTCTTTTAAGGACAATACTGCAGCTCGTTCTGCGTGCGCAGTACCTGCAAATTTATGAAATCCTAAAGAAATAATTTGTTGGTCTTTAACTATAAGACAACCTACAGCAGGATTAGGGTAACAAGAGATTTTTCCTTGTAAAGCTAATTTGTAGGCTAGGTCTTGATAGAGATTTTCTAATTGTTGTTCAAACATCTAAGAATCTAATTTTAATTTAACCTGCGTAATATTTATAGGTGTTAATACCAAATAACACTAATAAAATAACTAAGAGTACTAAGATTTGCAATAAGCGTTTTTTACTCATTGGTTCGCGCATAAAAACTCCTTTAAAAAATTCTTTACGCCTGTTATAAGCTAGCTATAATTTTATCATTTGCGCCTAGAAAAAATTGTTTTTTCTTTGCTGTTGGATTTACATTTGTAGTTAAGTTACTTTTTTTGTAAGCTTACTTTTCTAGTAAGCTTACCTTAATAACTATAAATGCTCTTTATTTAATTCTAGGTTGACAAAATAGCAAGCCTAAAATAGAGATAAAATTGAAATTTTTAGTCGTAGATCTTAGCAAAAGCAACCACCAAAGCTAAAAAATTACGGTGAATTGTAAAAATTAGTGACAAAAATGAAAATTTAACAAATTTTGGACATAAAAAAAGTGGTTTCTTGTTATTAACAGTTTGAAAAACTGTATAATAATTATTAATTTAAACGGAGAATGTAAAAAATAACCGGGAGTCGCGTCCGCGATTTTCTCGCGGTTCGCGAACCATAAAGTTGCAAAATTCTATAGCCAACGATTTATTACAAAGAAGCAATATATTCGTTAAAGACCTCACTAGGAGTACGGTAATTAAGAACTTTGCGAGCTATATTATTGCAGAATCTAGATTGATATAAGCATGTGCTACGTGAAGCAAATTTAGCGGGTTTTTTCTTAGGATAGAAGTATCTACGATAGATCTTATGACTACACTCTTGGCGTGCGCGCTGATCAGGTCGTCCAACTTTACAGAAGTAAACCTTTATGCCTAAGGTTCTCTCAATTGTTTTGTAATCTGAGAACTCGATACCGTTATCACAGGTAATGCTCTTAACTACTTCTTCAGGCTTTTTACCAGCATTTCTTGCGATTCTACGTACTTCTCTAATTATTTCTTGAGCTACGTAACCTGCTTTCATGCTAGTTAGAGGAGTATAGATATGATAGCGGGAGTTGCGCTCCATCAGTGACAGTCTATAGCTTTCTCTACCAGCACCTACGAGAGTATCTAGTTCAAAGTGACCAAACTCATTCTCTAGGTTAGGGAAATCTATAGCGCGTTGATCAATTGTGCGGTATTCACCAGGTTTTTTCTTCTTATCGTATTCCTTAACTTGTCCAGTCTTGTGCTTTTTCTCGTTAGTAATTCTTTTTGGAATTAACCCAGATTTAGCCCAGTTATAGATAGTTTTAGGAGAAGACGGTAAGTATTTGCTTACGTTGGTTATTTTATGATGTTCTAGAAAGGACTCTATTTCCTGAATTACTCTACCTTCAGGTTGTTTCTTATCAATTAAACGTTTGATAAGTTTCTCATACTCCTTTCTAAGCTCTGGGTAGTCGCTGATAAACAATTCATATTTAGACTTTCTTCCTCTTAAGCTTTTCTTGTTATAGGTACTGTCATCATACAGTTGAAAGAACTCATTGCATTGTTGAGTACTACGAACGTCTGTACCTGTTTCTTTACAAAACTCAAGCCATTTAGAGCGACAAGAGTACAGTAGGTGCTCAATAGCTTTAAATGATTTTTGATTGTCTTCTGAAAGAAGTGTCTTAATGTTTTGGATAGAAAGGTTTAGTCCTGCTGCGCGTGTAGCGAATGC
>NZ_NRHC01000033.1 GCF_003585885.1 Psittacicella hinzii
CATTTGGGGGTAACCTCATTAAGAATAAAAAAAATAATTTGATTAATTTTTTGTAGTTGGCTATTTTACGTTCTTTTATTAATGCAAAGTTTTCATTGCTAAATTTTTGTAGCATGTTATATACGTTTTATAGCCATGTATAAAAAATAAGGTGCACCAATGAGTGCAATTATTAAGCCTGCAGGAATTTCAGTCGGGAAAAATAACAGTCTACTTATCATATCTGATAGTAAAGTCAGAATTCCCCCAATTAAAATAGTAGCTAAGATACGTTTACGATTATCTATCCCAACTAAATATGTAGCTATATGTGGAGATAATAGACCTACAAATCCTATTGTACCCACTACACTTACAGCAGAAGCTGTTAAAAATAAAGCTAAAATGCAAATAACAACTTTTAATAGCTGTAAATTTATCCCTAAAGACTTTATGCTATCATCATTAAGAAGCAAAAGATTTAGTTTATGAGATAGAATAATCACTAGGAGCAAACAAGGTAATGAGAAAACTATACTATTAGTAACGTCTTCCCATTGCATATTTGCAAAAGATCCAGCTACCCAACTTAATATAGAATAAGCACGGTCATCATTGAAGATGATTATAATTCTAGAGATACTCATTAGTAAAAGAGATACTGTTATCCCTGCTAATATAAGTTTATTTTTATTAAACCCTCTAGAGCTATAGCTAATACTCATTACTATAAGCCAAGCAAGAACCCCACCAATAGTTGCCCCCAAAGTGGTATTCATGTACGAAAATATAGGCATAACTCCGGTTGAGATTATAACCATAGCTAGAATACATCCAGAGTTAATTCCTAAAATCGTAGGAGAAGCTATTGGATTTTTTACCAATACTTGTAATAGCAATCCGGCGACACCTAAAGATAACCCTACAAGAAGACACATTAAACTTCTTGGTAAGCGTACGTTATACATAACTATTCCCTCAAGAGTAGAACCTTTAATATCACTTATATAAGTGAAAAAGTTAGTAAAACTCAATTTAAAGGGATAAAATAAGTATAAACTCGCAACAAAACAAACAATGTAAAGTGAAATCAAGATTCCAAAAGTTGACTTACTTTTCATTTTTGTTCACATTTTATAAATCAAAAATCGAGATATTTATCTCATTCTAAATGATACTAATTAACATTTAAGTTTAATTATACTAAAGTTTTTTATCAGTTTTTTAGTAATTTACTATAAAAATTAAGATTTACTCATGAATATCAATTTTGACTCTCATATTATTCACGCATATGACAGCCCTTACAACACTAATAATTTGTTAATTACAAAAGCTAAAGGGATATATATGTATGATCAAGATGAAAAGAAATATTTAGATGCAATTTCATCTTGGTGGTCAACTTCATTTGGACATGCCAATGAAAAAATCGTAAATGCGATAACTAGACAAGCCCAATCCCTCCCTCATGTAATGTTTGCGGGCTTAACTCATGAACCTGCACTTAAACTTACAGAAAACCTACTAAATTTGTTAAATTATAAGTTTGACCAGATCTTCTACTCTGATTCAGGCTCTGTTGCAGTTGAAGTTGCATTAAAACTCGCTATTCAGTATCAAGTTGCTAAAGGACGCGTTAACAAGAAAAAGTTTATCTCCTTAAAAAACGGCTACCATGGTGATACTTGGAATACAATGAAGGTATCAGATCCGGCAGGTTCATTTCATCAATTATTTATGTCAGCCGAGACATCTAATACGTATGTGATCTCCCCACCACCAGCTTTAAAATTCCATTCTAACGTTTTTAACGAAGAGGGTAAGTTTACTTCATTATCAGAAGAGGAGTTTTTAAAGTCAGACTTTGCTAAAGAACTAATTGCTCTTTTAAGTAACCATGGAGAAGAAATATCAGGCTTTATCTGCGAACCGCTAATTCAAGGGGCTGGAGGTTTCAAGTTTTATGACTTAAGATACATTGATAAGGCTATAGAACTATGCCGTCAAAATAATGTGCTTGTTATTTTTGATGAGATAGCGACAGGCTTTGGTCGTACTTTAGCAGATTTTGCTTTTGAGATGATAAAGAACTCCCCGGATATTATTACCCTCGGAAAAGCTCTCACTGGAGGGCATATAAGTTTAGGAGCTACAGCTTTTACAAAAGAGATAGCTTTAACTATTAAAGCTAATCCTCCATATGCTTTTTTACATGGTCCGACATTTATGGCAAACCCAATAGCCACAGCTACTGCAAATGCATCTGTAGAAATTTATCGTGATAACTACTCGTATAAAAATGCAAAAGCTTGTAATCTTGCAAATAAATTCGCAGAGAGTTATGACCTGTTAAAAAAATCTTTACTCCATTACAATAAAAGGATAATAGATATTAGATACATTGGTCCTATCTTTTGTATTGAATTCTCTCAACCTCTAGACAAACGACACTGTCAAGAATTTTTTACAAACAAGGGAATTTGGTTAAGACCTTTTAATAATATCCTTTATATACTTCCTCCCTATATTATTCATGATGACGAGCTTATGTATTTATGCAACACCATTAGAGAATTCATCAGTAGTATAGAAGACTTAAGTACTGAACAAGCTCAAGCTAACACCTTTGTGTAAAAACATGAAAAGTTTTAATGAAACAATAACAAACTTTCTAGATAACCTTAAGGACTCAAAGAATTATCGTTTTCTAGGAAAGTATAGTAATAAAGAAGCGTATCGCCTAGATTTAAGTTCAAATGATTATTTAGGTTTAGCAAGTCTAGACTTTAATACTGTTTTAGAGCAAACTAAAAATAGCTCAAGCTACTATCAACCTTTACAATTAATTATTCAAGATTACCTTAAAGATAAAAAAGGATATTCTCTACCCAAAGGATCAACTGGTTCAAGGTTACTTTCAGGAGACAATCATTGGTTTAATTCAGTAGAATCTTCTTTAAACCAAATCTTAAAACCATACGATAAAGAGGTCCTATTTTACAATTCTGGTTATCACGCTAATCTTGGCATAATTCCTGTTTTAAAGAAGTTTAAAGAATTAAAACCTTTAATTTTAATGGATAGACTTATGCATGCTTCATTTATTGATGGAGTTATTCTGTCTGAACTTCCTTTTAAAAGATTTAAGCATAATGACCTAAATGATTTAAAAAGTAAGATAGACCAAGCTGTAGCTGATCAGCACCGCTTGATTGTTATTGCTCTTGAGAGTATTTATTCTATGGATGGAGATAATATATCCGAAAAGAGCTTTATTGAATTGGTTAATTTGAAAGAAGCCTACAAAGACAAACTTGACATATTGCTTTATGTAGACGAAGCTCATGCTGTCGGAATGTTTGGAAAGCATTCTTTAGGATTAGTTGATAAATATAATCTATTAAACAAAATAGATTTTGTTGTTTGCCCTTTAGGAAAAGCAACAAATTCTTCAGGTGCTCTGGTTATTACCTCTTCTATTATTAAAGAGCTTCTTGTAAACACCTCTAGACCATTAATCTACTCAACCTCTTTAGGTATTGAAACAGTAATGGCTTCTAGCTTACACTTATGTTATGCTAATACTCAATTTGCTAAGGAGAAGGCTAGTTTAATTATCGGTTTAGCTAATGATTTTAGAACAAATATTATTAGTTACTTAGAGAATAGATTACAGGAGATGGACTTAGATCCTAACAGAGCTAATGAATATGTGGGTGGTGAAAACCAAATAGTTTCTTTCGTAGTTAAAAGTAATGCAATGGTTGATCTTGCTTATAATTTTTTTAAAGAAAGAGGAATCTTGCTAGGAGCAATAAAATCTCCAACCGTAGCTAAGAACAAAGAGAGACTAAGAGTTTGTTTTAACACAAATCTGTTAGATTCATTAGAGTATAAGTTTCTCCTTGATAGTTTTAGAGACTTTATCTTATCGAAAGATTTTGAAAAAGCACTAACCAGCTAGCTATCTATGTAACTCTACCCTCATATCTTTGTTACATTGTAACATCTAGTTGCGTATAAGAAACACGAAAAAATCAAAGTTAGAAACTTTTCATAATAATTTGCTAAAGCGTCCAAACTCGAACTTCCTCCACAATAGTATTGTTACAATGTAACATTACAAAGCTGACATTCTACATTTTTCAGCAGAAGAAATTCTTTATTTGATCAAAATATGGGATATAATAAATTTAGTAAAAGCAACTTTTTTGCTAACATCTAATTCTGAAATTGTAGAGCCGCTAAGTCTTAAAAATGTTACATTGTAACACCTTTAGCAATGGTCTAAAGTTTCAAAATCGTAAAAGTACTTAAGCTTACCCTCAAAATTTTGCTTTAAAATAGCATAAAAAAAGATTAGTTTTTAGAACTTAATTAGGGTAAATAGTCGTAATTTTTTAATGCAGGCGCTAAAAACTAACTTTTACTAAAAAACAATTAGTTAAGTTAGCAGGTGCAATATCATAAGTTTTACTACATATAAACAAGGTTCTAACTGATAGAGTGCGACCTGAAGCAAATTGGAATTTCGTTATTTACCTTACGCACTTACCATTGTGTATATAAAAAATTGGCTTATAAAGTAAAATATTGTTTTTCAATAGTTTACTTTATAAGCCAACACTTAATTATTTCGTATAATGTTACTTATGTAAAGTTTTAAAGATATACTAGGATAAATTTTTATTAAACCTAGCCATTTTGGCGTTTAATAAAAATTTAACAGTATACTTTCATAAACTAAATTTTTGCACTTAAAAAAAAGTACAATTTCGCCATACGAAAATTAAATCTATTTATTTAATTTTCTCTTTTTATTTTATCACATAACTAACTTTTAAAGAGATTATTTTGTGAAAATATTTTTTACTTAAGTTACATTGTAACATTTGGTAGATCGAACATCAAGCATATCTAACGAATAAAACAAACTTACTCAATGAGCACTTCTCAATTACAACACGAGCTAGTAACCTAGAGTTAAAAGTAACCTTATGATGTAAACAATAACAGCTAATTAAATGTTACATTGTAACAAGATCCGCAGCTTATGCTGAACAAAGCACCAAGGACTAACTTCTTTAGAAAGTTACTATACACGTTTAACTTAAGCTAAACCTTAATAAAAAGTTACAATGTAACAACTTTAGAAAACCAATGAAGAAACCTCTAAGTACAAAACAATAATTAAAAGTAAATCAAAAATTATTAGACTTTAACTATCGATACAACCAAAACTGGAGGGAGGTTGTAAGTTAATATACTTAGAAGATCATTCAACTTATAAGCCTTCTAAAGATTGTTACAATGTAACAATATTATCAAATATTAAAAAATAAAGGACACTTAAACTATAAAACTAAAGAGTAAATTTTATACTAAGCACCTAATCAATACTTGGTGATTTTTTGCTGATAGAACCTCAAAAATACAATAAAAAAATATTGAGCCAATGTTAGGGTAGCTATAAAAATATACAACCTCCGCTAACTATAAGCATAATTTTATAGATATAGCTCCTGTTAAAAAGTGCGTCATATAATTAGTTAAATTATAAAAACACTGATTTAAAGATAGCCTTTTATATAGTTAATATTTAAGATTGTATGTTAAAAAAATACTTTTATAATCATACTCAAATCTATCATGCAGAGCGTCAAAGTACTCAACTTTATTTATATGCTTACCTTTACCTACTTCTAGCTTAACAAAACTATCCTTTAAACTACCATTACCATAATAAGTAAATGGGTAAATTTTTACAAAAACACCAAATGTCTTATAGGTAAAGTCATATTCCATCGTTGTACCCAGAATTACACTGTTAAAGTTTTCATACTTATATGCAATTCCAGGTTCAATAAAATCATATAATTTATAGCTGAGAGAAGCTTCGTAAGCAAAAGTTACATCTTTACTATAATATCTTTCATAGTCTAGATATATAGTAGAAGTTGCCATAGGATTATGAGCGTATGACCCCTGCATAAAAACGTAGGGAACATTTTCCAGTTTATAACCGTAAGCATTAAATCTAAGAGTGAAACCTTTATAATTTAGCGAACTAAGCAATTCTATACCGGCTACTCTAGGATCACCACTAATATAAACCACCTCATCATATTCAGGTAAGTCGATAGTTTTCCACTTTTTCATTTTAACTTCATCAAGCTTTCCGACAAAACCTTTAATTTGTGAAACAAACATTTTGTTTGGCGTTTGATATCTTAAAGAAGCAAATGTTGTTTTAAAGTCAGTATCACTATCATCAAAATCTAGTCTAGCATCACCAACTCCAACGCCAGAGTAAATTTTACCAAAAGAACCCATATCTAAAAGTTCTTTCTCATAATAAAGCCCCTTTGTAACCACTATAGGAAATTCTCCCTCTAGTAAAGTAAACCTCCCAGCAATCAGGTAACCGTACTTAGGGTGCTCTACAAAAAGATTTAGCCTATTCAAACCTTTAGCTTTATTGAAGTAGTGACCTTCCCACAGTTTATTATCTAGATAACCATAACCTGCGTTAATACCATATATTAGGTTATACTTCTTTACTAAATGACTTAAGGTTAAACCACCTTCATAATATTTATTTCTTACCTTATCTTCTTTAGTAAATCCTTGTTCATATTTATAACGATAGTTAGAAATACGAACATTTCCATCAGCTGATAAGGAGAAACGGTGATTTTCGTAGTCAAGTACTTTGACATCTTTTGCGGAAGAGTATTTAGGAGAGAGGATTAAAGCTGTTACTACAAGTGCTTGAAAAAAACATGAGTTGATTTCATTTTTCCATTTATACATAAATTTAGAAGGTTCGATTAAAGTTTTATTCCTTCTATAACCTTATATTTGATAGGTGATTACACTATACCCATTCTCTTACAAAGTTATAAACTAAAAAATCACTTGCATGTTATAGTCAAGTATTAAACTTGCCAAACTTTTATATTTAGAAGAGTTTTTCTTCTAATAAAGTAAAAAAATTGGAAATTTATGGATTATTACAGTCAGCACAACCAAATACATCTTTCCATGTGATGTAATACCACCAAAAGAATAATAAATGGTTGATGTTAATCCTATACAAATAAATTTTATTGATAAAAAATTATCTATATATTAAATAATATAGCATATAAGCATTAGTTGACTTATGAAAATTTATAAAAAATTTACAAAAATGTGACAAATGTCTCACTTTTCATTTATCAACTATTTTTTAATATTTTAGACTTACTAAATAATCTACTTAAAAACAATACCTTAACAAAAATGCAAGCAAAAATTTGCGTAATTCTTGACCAAATATAAGGTTTTTAAACAATTACTTAAACCTAATTATTCTTGGTTAATATGCTGAAGCTATATTTAAAATTTAAAAAATAAAAATTTAGGCTCCGCGGATATTTGCGGAGCCTAAATTTTTTATTAAATTGCTATTTTAAATTACTTTACGAACTTTAAAATTTCAATTATTGAATTGTAATGAAGATAGTTCTACCATTACGTAAGAATTTAAACACAACTAAATCGTCATTCTTTAATTGCTCAACTGCTTCAGATAACTCATCAGTTGTTTTAATTTCGTGTTCTTGTACAGCCACTAAAACATCACCTGTTTTAATTCCATACACAGCAAATGGCGAATTATTGTCAACTTTATCAACAACTACACCTTTATCTGAGTTTTTAAACTGTGTACCTAAGACAACAACATCTTGGTTAGCTTTTTGCGAATTAGAAGCTACTGTTGATTTATCACTCGTAACTTTAGTTGTATATGTTTTACCATCTCGAATATATGTAAATTCAAATGTTGTACCTACTGGCTGTGAACTTACTAAAGATCTTAATTGGTTAAAGTCAACAATTTTAGTATTGTCAACTTTTACAATCACGTCACCAGCTTTTAATCCAGCTTTATCAGCAGCTGTACCAGGGAACACTTCATTAATAAACGCACCCTCTGAAACTGGAATTTTATTCATATCAATTAAAGCTTGATTTAAATCGTTTCCACGAATACCAACTTGACCACGTGAAACTTTACCATCTTTAATTAACTGGTCTGAAATTGACTTCACAATATTAGATGGAATAGCAAAACCAATACCTACAGAACCACCTGATTTTGATAAAATTGCTGAGTTAATACCAATTAGATTACCATTTAAATCCACTAATGCACCACCAGAGTTTCCTGAGTTAATTGAAGCATCTGTTTGAATGTAGTTATCGTATAGATTTAATGATGTTGAACGGTTTAATGCAGAAACGATACCTTGAGTAGCTGTTAAACCAATTCCAAACGGATTTCCAATTGCAACTACATAATCACCAATCTCTGCAGTTGAAGAGTCACCTAAAGTAATTTGTTGTAGATTAGAAAATTTTTCTAGTTTAAGTACAGCTAAATCTGTATCAGGATCAGAACCTACAACTTTAGCGCTATAACTTCTGTTATCGTAAAGTTTAACTTTAATTGTTTGAGCACCTGCTATTACGTGGTAGTTTGTTACTACATAACCATCTTTAGCATTAATAATTACACCAGAACCAAGTTGGCGTACATTTTGCTCTTGCGGTTGATTTGGGATATTATTAAATAACTCTTGTAGACCTTTAGGTAGAATATCACTAAATAAATCTAAAGGGTTCTCACCTTGATTCTGCACTTTCTCTACTGCTTTAACGTCAATAGAAACTACAGCTGGTAGAACTCTCTTTATCATTGGCGCTAATGAATTTTTAGAAGAAATACTCGGAGCTGATTGAGTAATTTGAGTATTACTATCTACATCAGCGTAAGAATTAGGGGATAATAAAGTAAGACTAGATAACCCTAATGCAATAATTGATAAAGATTTTGCTAACGAAGTTTTCATATTTTTATTATTTTTATTCATTACTCGTCTCTAATGTTTTAAAAAATGGTATAATAGACCAAATTGCTTATATTATAAATATCATTCCTCTAATTTATATCGTTATTTTTTATTTTTACAAGTTTTAAGGAAAGTATGAGTTGGTTTGATAAAATCAAGAGTTCAATTCAAAAAACTCTATCTTCGTCATCAGAGAATAGTGTTATTCCTGAAGGTGTATGGACGAAATGTTCAGGATGTGGTCAAACTCTTTACACTAAAGACTACGAGACAAATTTAAACGTATGTCAACACTGCAACCATCATGGCAGATTAAATCCTCACACTCGTTTACAAAAATTTCTTGATGAAGGCTCTTATACTGAATTATTTACAGATATTCAAACAAAAGACCCTCTAAACTTCAAAGATCTGAAGTCATATAAAGATCGTTTAAAAGCAGCTAAGAAAACAACAACCACAGACGAAGCTATTATTGTTTACCAAGGTACAGTTAATGGTGTTAATGTAGTTTGCTGTGCTTTTAACATTGATTTCATGGGTGGATCAATGGGATCTGTTGTAGGTGAACGTTTCACACGTGCGGCAACTTTAGCTTTAGAAACTAACTCTGCATTAGTATGTTTCTCTGCTTCAGGTGGTGCTCGTATGCAAGAAGGACTAATTTCACTAATGCAAATGTCTAAAACCTCTGCAGTATTAGCAAAACTTAAAGAAAATGCTATCCCATTTATTTCTGTTTTAACAGACCCAACATTCGGTGGTGTTTCAGCTTCGTTAGCTATGCTTGGAGATGTTATTATTGCCGAACCTAAAGCATTAATTGGTTTTGCTGGTCCTCGAGTTATCGAACAAACTATTAGAGAGAAATTACCTGAAGGTTTCCAAAGATCAGAGTTCCTATTAGAACACGGAGCTATTGATCAGATTGTAGAACGTAAAGATTTACCTAACTACATTTCTTCATTAATCTCTAAGTTAAAAAACTTACCGGAATTAACCGTTGAGAATTAAAGCATAAAGGTAGTCTTTAATAGGCTACCTTTAACTTTATAAACCTTTCTTGAATGGTAGGTAAAGTTAATTAAAATTGACTAATTATTCCTAATTAAGGTATAATATTTTTGGATTTGTTTGCT
Organism: Psittacicella hinzii; assembly: GCF_003585885.1. Classification (GTDB taxonomy): domain Bacteria; phylum Pseudomonadota; class Gammaproteobacteria; order Enterobacterales; family Psittacicellaceae; genus Psittacicella. The sequence continues at coordinate 10,019 of NZ_NRHC01000033.1, forward strand.
TAAGTCTTTAAGCATATTTTAGTGGCAACTAGGTTTAACTTTATAAGATTAAAGTACCTATAGTATTGCCTATATTCTTGTATTAAAATGCTTAGAAAATATCTCTAAGCATTTTTTTATATACTTTATGAATTTTTAATAAAATGTTTTCTAATCAAAAAAATGTGATTGCATTAGTTGGTAGACCTAACGTAGGTAAATCAACTTTATTTAACCGTTTAACGAAAACTAGAGATGCATTAGTTGCAGACTTTCCTGGTCTTACTCGAGATAGAAAATATGGTATTGCTAGATATCAAGATAAAGAATACATTCTAATAGATACTGGCGGTCTTGATGGCAACGAAGAAGGTATTGAAACTAAAATGGCTGAACAGTCATTATTAGCTATTCAAGAAGCTGACATAGTCTTTATGATTGTTGATGCTCGTGTTGGTTTAATGCCTGGCGATACTGCAATTGTTAATCTCTTACGTAAACGAGAAAAACCAGTTATTCTAGTTGCAAATAAAATCGATGGTTTAGATAAAGACCAAGCTTTAGCAGATTTCTACATTCTTGGATTTGATAAAGTTCTAGGTATCTCTGCTTCTAATAACATTGGGGTTTCAAGCTTACTTGATTTTACTTTCGATTTTATCGATTCTGAGACTACTCATCATTCAGACGATGCTGAATATGCAGATGCAGATGAAGATGATATTGTAGAAGTTGAAGATGAAGATGATCTTGAGGATGAAGAAGATTTAGTTGACGAAGAATTCGAATATCTTGATGACGCTGAAATCGAAACCAAGATTGAAGGAATTACAGAGAAATCTATTAACCAAGAATTAGATGATCATAACGCTAATGTCTTAAAGAATAACATCAAGATTGCCTTAGTTGGTAGACCTAATGTGGGTAAATCCACTTTAACTAACTGCTTATTAGGCGAGGATCGTGTTATCGTCTATGATATGCCTGGAACAACTAGAGATTCAATCTATATTCCTCTAGAGCATAACGGACAAAATTATACAATCATTGATACAGCTGGGGTACGTAGAAAAGGCAAAATTTACGAAGCTGTAGAAAAATTCTCTGTTATTAAAACATTACAAGCTATCGAAGATTCTCACGTTTGTCTTTTAGTAATTGATGCTACTCAAGGTCTTGCAGATCAAGATTTAAGCTTATTAAGCTTTATTCTAAACTCTGGTAGATCTATTGTAATCCTCTTAAATAAATGGGACGCGGTAACAGATCAAGAGCGTAAAGCTATTCGTGAAGAGATTGATCGTAAATTAGGCTTTATTAATTTCGCTCGTATTCACTATATATCTGCTCTTAAAAAACATGGTATTGGTGATATTTTCAAATATGTGCAAGAAGCTTACTTATCTGCAAATGTTAAAGTAAGTACTTCTATGTTAACTAGAATTCTTTATATGGCTTTACACAGCCATCAGCCACCACAAGTGAATGGTAGAAGAGTTAAGTTAAAATATGCACATGCAGGTGGTCATAACCCACCGGTTATCGTTGTCCACGGTAACATGTCCAAAGATCTTCCAGAATCTTATAAAAAATATTTAATAAACTATTTTAGAAAAACTTTAAATATTATAGGTTCTCCAATTAACTTCAAATTTGAAGATAGTAAGAACCCTTATAAAGATAAGAAAAATAAATTAACTAGATCGCAAATTCGTAAGCGTAAACGTTTACAAAAATTTATTAAGCGTCAGTCTAGTTAATTGACTTCTGTTAAATAGAGGGTAAGTTGCTAAGCAATTTACCCTCTTATTTTCTCAATTATGGAAAGAACAATTCTAATTACAGGTGGAGCTGGATTTATTGGTTCACATCTGACTAATACCTTGCTTGAGCTTTCTGATTTAGATAAAACAAAAATTATTGTTGTTGATATTTTAGATTATTGCTCAAATATTGAAAACTTAAACCAAAATTTTAACTCTCCAAACTTTTGGTTTTATAAACTAGATATACGAGATAAGCAAGCATTGTTAGATATTTTTAAGAACCACAAAGTGGATACCGTAATTCATCTAGCAGCTAAATCTCACGTTGATGAATCTATTACTAACCCTGAAGATTTTATCAGTAATAATATTAATGGAGCTATTAGCTTAATTACAACTATAAATAACTACTTAAATGAACTATCAGAGTATGAACGTACTCGTTTTAAATTCATTAATGTAAGTACTGATGAAGTTTTCGGAGATCGAGAGCATAAGTTACCAGCTACAGAAGAAACAGCTTACAATCCCTCTTCTCCTTACAGTTCTTCTAAAGCATCAACAGATTTAATTTTTCACGCATTTGGACATACTTACAACATACCATATGTAACCTTATACCTATGTAATAATTATGGAGCATATCAGTATCCAGAAAAGTTAATTCCTGTCACGATATTACAACTACTACAAGGTAAAAAGGTTAAACTTTATGGTGATGGTTTGCAAGTACGCAATTGGATGTATGTAAAAGATACAGTGCAATTAGTAATAAAGATCATGAATAGTTGGCACGGTATCACTTCACAACGTTATGTTGTTGCTGGTCAAGCTTTAACCAATAAAGAAGTATTCCAAACTATAGCAACTAAGTTAGAAGAAATATATCCTGTTCTTGATAATAAATATATTAATGGCAATATTAAGTCATACTTAGATTTAATTGAGTTTAGCGCTGACAGGTTAGGTCACGATCGTAAATATGAGGTTAATGATTTCTTATTACAAACTAGTGAAATAGCCTTACCAGAAAATAACTTTGATCTTCATATTAAAGATACTATCTCTTGGTATCTTGAGAATTTCTCTATTGAGATTAAGAAATTAAAAACATATGATTATCAAGATTTCAAACAAGATAAACGACGTATTAAAATAAAGTAAATGTTAAACAGAAACAAACTACAAAAAATATTTTATTCTGCCCGTAAGACTAAAGCATTAGGTGGGATATGTAAATTTTTATTTCACTTGCGACTTATAATTCTTACGGTATTAGGTAATGGGATATCTGTTGTTGCAGGATCTCTAACCTATAATACTCTATTAGCAATAGTACCAATTATCCTAGTATTCTTCTCGGTACTACACATGCTACCAGCTTTTAGCAACGTAAAGGAACTTTTAAGTGAAGTTATTTTTTCTAATATTGCTCCTAGCAATATTGAAGAATTTAACGAAATTTTTGAAAATGTTATTGCTAAAACTGCAAACTTAGGTTTACCATCAATTGCTTCACTATTTGTTATTACTTTTTTACTAGTTCATACAATCGACAAAACTATTAACAAAAATATTTGGCAAATTAAAAAGCAAAGAAAACTGCTTCAAAGCTTTACTTCTTATTGGACAGTTATTAGTTTTGGTCCAATTTTATTAGGTGGTATTGTCTTTATTAAATCTTACCTAATAGGGATTTATAGCTTAGAAAATAATATTATTAGCAATAGCATAGTCCTAGTACTAAATTATGTTCAAGCTTTTGTCCTTTGGTTTATTTTATTCTTTACTTATGTAGCTTTCCCTAATATACATGTAAAATGGATTAATGGAGCTATAGCTTCTTTGCTAGCTACTGTAGGATTAATTCTAGCTAGAGATATCTTTGTTTACTACGTAAAAAATATCGCATCTTACTACGTAATATATGGTGCCTTAGCTACTTTCCCGATTACAGTTTTCTGGCTGTATATTGTTTGGTATGTCATCTTAATGGGTGCTGCTTTAACTAAAGTGCTAAATCAAAACAATTTTTACACTCTATATAGATCTTACCTATTAAATCAAAGAGATTCATAGAAAAAGAGAGAGCCTAAGCTCTCTCTTTTTCATTACTATATTTATAAGCATTTTGCAGGTTTTGGTAAACCAGCCAATTTAGCAACAGTTTTTGCAGGACTATCGTTAAACATCTTTTGTAAGTAACGAGAATTACCTATTTCACTGCCATACTCTTTTTGAAGATTTTTAACAAGGATTCTAATGGAAGGAGTTGTATTAAACTCTTCAAAATATTTGCGAACAAATTCAATAATAAGCCAGTGTTTATCAGTTAACTCAATATTCTCTACTTGAGCAATCTCTTCTGCTATATTTCTATTCCATTGACTAAGATCAAGAAGATAACCTTCACTATCTTTTGCCATATCTTGGTATTGTAATGTCATAAGTAGTATTTCACTTCTTTATTTCTTAGATAGTATAACATAAAAAGGAGCCCTCAAAAATGAGAGCTCCTTCTTTGTTTTATTTAGTTATTGCGGTTACCAAAAATATTTAGTAATGAAATAAATAAATTATATACGTCTACTAATAGACCTAAAGCTAACTGAGTAACTGATAATAATCCAGTATTTACAGCAACTGAAAGTCTATAAAGAATTAAACCACATGATACTAAAGCTACTACATAAGATAAAGCTAAAGATAAGAAAGATGATTTAATTAAGAAAGCGTTAAGTAAACCAACTACCACAGCTGATAGGATGATTACAAAAAGAATACCACCAATACGTGTAAAATCTTTTTTAGTTACAACAGCGTAAGTTGCTAAAGCGATAAAAATAGCACCAGTTGCAAATAAAGCGTTTAGCACTACAGCTGCACCTTGTACACTAATGTACATCGCAACTGTTGGAACTACTGCATAACCTAAAAGTGCTCCCACAGCTACTACAGCAGCGTAGCCTGCTGGTGTATCACCAAGAGATGGGATAAAGAAAGTACCAGCAAATACTAGTAAGAAAGCAATTAAAGAATAGGTTGGATTAATAAAACCTGTAATTAAACTAAAATAACCTGTAGCAATCGCTGCTATAACTGAAACACCTAATAGAGCAAAAGCTTTACGTAGTACTACGCTTCTAATATCATTATATGCGTAAGAACCTGTTTTTGAAATGTGATCTGTTAACATTAATTTTTCCTTTCAAATAAATGTTTAAACAAACTAGACTTAAAAAATACTATCGCAGTATAAAAGAGTCTAAAATTTGCTCTTAATTAAGAAATTATTAATATTAGTTATATAGTCAAAAATAGAAAATTCAACTATTCTACTGAAAACTAACATAACCTAAAAAGTTAGGTAATTATCTTTATATAATATTTTAACGTAAAAAGCTCTCCTCGTAAAGACTTAATAACATAAATACTAAAGTTTGCTATAATATACTCAAAATAACTTTTCTTTTTAAAAATGAAAATTAAAATTCCAGCTTTTTTGAATATACGAAATGAAGCAAATCGTAGATCTGATTTTAAAGGTATAATTCCAAAAGAAGCTTTTAATAGATTTCCTCAAGATACTATTAATTCAATTAATTCTGATGCCCAAGTAGAGTTTAGTAGTCTATTTGACTACTCTAAAACACCGATTATCAAAGGGACAGCAACATTAAACGTCACCTCTACTTGTATGCGTTGTATGGAAGAGTTTTCATATGATGTTATTGCTAACTTCATTATCTCTCCAGTTTCAAGTGAAGAACAAGCTGATAACTTGCCTCCAGAATATTCTCCTTTACCAATTAATGAATTTGGTGAAGTGAATATTTACGAAGGAATTGAAGAGGAGTTAATTATGAGCATTGCTTTAACTCCAAAACATGAAAATGAAAATTGTAATCCTATCTTAGAAGAATATTCTACTCTTGAGGACGATGAAGAAGTTCAGGATCAAATTGATTTAGCCAATAATCCATTTGCATCTTTAAACGCACTTAAAGGAAAATTAAAAGAAAAATAGTAAGAAATTATATTTGTCTTTAATCTTTCTTTATGATATAATTATCAGGTATTTTAATAATGTTAGTGTGGTAGTTAAAAATTTAGTTATTAAAAATTTTTCCTGTGCTAGCATTTATCAATCAACGTCCGGAGACAATTCAATGGCAGTTCAACAGAACCGTAAAACTCGTTCTCGCCGTGGCATGCGTCGTTCTCACGACTTTTTAACTGCACCAGCTATTTCATTAGAAAAAGCTACAGGTGAAATGCACTTACGTCACCACGTAACTGCATCAGGTTACTACCGCGGTAAAAAAGTACTATAATACTTATCGGTATTCCTTTAGGAATACCCCGTTTTCTTAAAAATTTATTAAGCTAGCGTTTAATAAATTAAAATGCAAAAGCTTTATAAAGAATTCATGTTATAAAACGTAAGTAAAGTCCTTTCCTATTATTAGTTGCTCATAAATTGGTAGTTACTGGTAGATTGGCTATAATCTTACTTTTTAATTATGAGTTATTACTTTAATCAAAAATAGGGGACTTGAAAAAGTCCCTTTTAATTTATCTAGATTTTAAACTATGTTTTCAAAAGTAGTTGCTACAGGTAGCTTTATTCCATCTAAATTTCTAGCAAATGAAGATTTAGAAAAGCGAGTAGATACCTCTGATGAATGGATTGTTACTCGTACTGGTATAAAAAGTCGTCCTATTATGGATGATGATATGACTGTGCCTGACATGGCATTCAATGCTGCAAAAGACGCTATTGAATCTTTTAAGAAAAAAGATCCTAATTTTACCGTTGATGATATTGATTTAATCATATGCGCAACAACGACTTCAAGCCATCTTTTTCCTTCATGCGCTTGCCAAGTACAAGGTAAACTAGGTATTAAAGATTGTATTTCTTTTGATGTTGCTGCTGCTTGTAGTGGATTTGTCTATGCTTTAAGCGTAGCAGATAAGTTCATTAAAACTAATAGCGTTAAAAAAGCTTTAGTAATTGGCGCAGATGCTTTATCAAAAACTTGTGATCCTAATGATCGCTCAACTATTATCTTATTTGGAGATGCTGCAGGTTGTTTCTTATTAGAAGCAAGTGAAGAGCCTGGTATTATTAGTACCCACTTACATGCTAACAATGAACAAGCTGATGCTTTAACTTTAGGTAATAAACAATTTATTGATGATTCTAGCCTACAAATGCAAGGCAATCAAGTTTTCAAAATTGCTGTTTCAGAGCTTTCTAACATAGTTACAGAAACTTTAGAAGCTAATGGAATGGATAAATCTGAAGTTGATTGGTTAGTACCTCATCAGGCTAATATTAGAATTATCTCTGCTACCGCAAAAAAATTAGATTTACCTATGGAACGTGTTATCTTAACTATTGAGAAACATGGTAATACATCAGCAGCTTCAATTCCAACTGCTTTTGATTCTGCGGTAAAAGAAAATAAATTTAAAGCTGGTGATATCATCTTACTAGAAGCTTTTGGTGGTGGTATGACATGGGGATCTGCATTAGTTAAATACTAAGCCCTTTAAACAGATTTTTTTGACTATATATTAATAATAAAGAATTTCCTATATCTTTATCAAAATTTTATTTCTATCATTCGTTACTGATAGGCTATTCTTTTATTACAGGTAATTTTATGAGTAATTTCGTACACGAATTAACTGATGCTGAATTCAATGAAAAAGTAGCAAATAAAGAAGGTAATTTAGGTTTAGTACTAGTTGACTTCTGGGCTTCATGGTGTTCTCCTTGCCTACAATTAGCTCCTTTTGTTGAAGAGGCTGCTGAAAAATTAGCAGGTAAAGTAACTTTTTATAAATATGAAGTTAAACCTGAAGAGCCTCAAGAAGCGCGTACTTTAAATGGTGTAAGAAATATCCCAACTATTTTATTATTCAAGGATGGTGTTTTAGTTGATCGCCGTGTTGGTAGTTTAGAATCCAACAACGTTGAAGAACTATTATCATTCGTGGAAAAACATCTATAATTTAAATTTGCTCAACTTTAAGGTTGTTATACTCCATGAAAAAATTTGCTAAATCTATTCTTGCTTTAGGTCTAGGTTTGAGTTTAATTAGCCCTAGCTTAGCATCTTTAGACGTAAGTAATAACAGTAACTCTGTTGTAGCGACTTACAATGGACAAACTGTATTAGTCTCTGACATAAGACCTTACCTTAAAGGTGGGAAAGATGGTGTATACTCAGATGACGCTGTAAAATCTGCTGTTAAATCTTTTATAGTTGCAAAACTAAAGCAAGAGTGGACAGCAAAGGCTAAAGCTTCTGTTACTGTTACAGATGCCGAAGTTGAAAATGTACTTTATTCTGAAGCCGCAAAAAATGGTATGACTTATACCGATTTCATTCGTGCTTTAGCTTATCAAGGTTATTCATTACCGCAAGTAAAGGCACAAATCAGAAATGGTCTTTATCAACAAAAAATGAATCAGTATCTAAGTCAAAATGTACAAACTAACATTGACCGCGATGCGATTCAATTTGAAGGTTATAAGAACTATCAAATTGCTTTAGCACAAAACAACCTAGCGCAAGTAGATACGTATAATGTTAGCTACATTTTAATAAAAACTACTCCTCTATTTTCAAGTGAACAAGCAAAAGCTAAAACTTTAGATATTTATCGTAAGATTAATAACAAAACTATTAGCTTCGGCAAAGCTGCAGAAGAGTACTCTGATGATTTAATTTCAGCAGCAAATGACGGTCTTTTAGGTAATATTGAAAATATCTCAAATGATCAAGTAAGATATGCAGTTGGTCAAACTGTTGAACGAATGAAAGTCGGTCAAGTATCTTCACCTGTTAAATTAGGTTCTGATTGGGCTATTATCAAGTACAACGAAAAAGTTAAGGTTCCTGCAACTCTTAACGATTATATTGAAGCAGCTTATCAGCAAACTATAAGATCTAAATTTAACGCAAATACTACATTAGAACAGTTTTTACTTAATTCTGTTGTTATTAATTACGTATTCGAACAATAATTTATTTAGTTTATAATAAGAGCTAGAATTTCTAGCTCTTTTTTTGATTTTTAATATGCATAATAAAAGCCATTTAGGGCACGTAGCTAAAAAACGTTTTGGGCAAAACTTCTTAATTGATCAAGATATTATTCAAGCGATAGTTTTAGCTATCAACCCGATTAATAACGATAATTTAATAGAAATAGGTCCTGGACTTGGTGCCTTAACTGATCCTGTTTGCAATCTTGTTGACAAGCTTACAGTTATAGAAGTAGATAAAGACTTAATTAAACGCCTAAGAGAACATCCTTTTTTATCTTCTAAATTAACTATTATCGATAGTGATGTTTTAAGCATAAACTTTGCTGACTTAGTGGTTAAAGAGCAAAAGATGAAAGTCTTTGGAAACCTACCATATAATATCAGTACGCCATTAATACTACACTTATTACATCACTGTGACATTGTTTCTGAAATGACTTTTATGTTACAAAAAGAAGTAGTAGATAGACTTGCTGCTGATAAAGGCAATAAACACTATGGAAGATTAAGTTTAATTACTCAATACTTTTGTAAAGTCTTACCTGTTATTGATGTTCCACCTGAAAGCTTCAAACCAGCTCCAAAAGTTGACAGTGCTGTGGTTAAGCTAATTCCTCATAGTCAAATAGCTAAACCAGTTAAAGAAGTAAGACGTTTTGAGACTATTACTAATTTAGCATTTAGTCAGAGACGTAAAACTATTAGAAACTCACTAGGTAAGCTAATTGAAGATGCTGAGTGGAAAGACCTAGAACAATTCCAAATTGATCCTAAAATGCGCGCAGAAGAGCTTAGTTTAGATCAATATATAGATTTAACCAATTACGCAATAGATAATAATCTATTTGCACGTTTAAACGATTAAAAAAGCATTAAAAAATCCTTAAGCATAGTTTTATGCCTAAGGATTTTTTAATGCTTGTATAAATTGAAAATAAGAATACAAAACTAACAGTTAGTAACTATTTAGTTCTAGGTCTTACGATACCACGTTTAACATCTGAGCGACGTAAGAACTCAACAAATAAGCTTACACATGTAGTGTTAGAAGCTAATTGTTGTAATTCATTAATAGCTTCATCAACAGTTCTACCTTGACGATAAATTACACGGAAAGCTAATTTTAATTGACCAATTTGAAAATCGGTAAATCCTCTTCTTGTTAAACCAGTAGTATTTAAACCAATAGCAAAGGCGTGGTTACCTTGAGCTAAGATATATGGCGGTACATCCTGACTTACGCCTGAACAACCACCGATCATAGCATGTGAACCAATATTTACAAATTGGTGCACAGCCGTACAACCACCAATAACTACAAAGTTGTCAATAACAACATGACCACCTAAAGTAACATTGTTAGCAAGAATATTGTGATTACCTAAAACACAGTCATGAGCAATATGAGTGTTAACCATTAAAAGGTTATCATCACCAATAACTGTTTTAGATATTCCCTGTACTGTACCACGGTGAATTGTACAAGATTCACGGATAGAGTTTCTATCACCAATAATTACTTCAGTATCTTCACCTTTATATTTTAAATCTTGGTTTACTTCACCAATTGTAACAAAAGAATAAATTTTATTCTCTTTACCAATTTTAGTTGTACCTTTAACAACTACGTGAGAGATTAACTCTGTCCCCTCTCCAATAGTTACGTTATCTTCGACAATACAGAAAGGTCCGATTTTAACATTATCTGCAATATTTGCTTTTTCAGAAACAATTGCAGTTGGATGAATAATTGCTAAAGGAGAAATACCCATAATTAAATTCCTCTACGAGCACACATTAAATCAGCTTCGCAAACTAAATTACCGTCTACGTAAACTTTACCAGTGAACTGTGCAATACCACGGCGTTCTTTTAAGAAGTTAACTTCGATTACCATTGTGTCACCAGGTAATACCGGACGTTTGAAACGTGCATTATCAACAGCTGCAAAATAATATAATTCGTCAGGAGGTAACTCACGTGTCTTGAATGCTAACACACCAGTAGCTTGCGCCATAGCTTCAAGGATTAATACACCTGGAAATACTGGTTTATGTGGAAAGTGTCCTGTAAAACAAGGCTCATTGTATGTTACGTTTTTGATAGCTCTTAACCATTTACCCTCTTCCCAGTCTAATACACGATCAACTAATAAAAAAGGATAACGATGAGGTAACAAAGACATAATCTCATCAATTTCAATAACGCGCTCAGGGTTTGCTTTTAATTGTGACATCTAATCAACCTATTTATCTTGTTTTAATAAATCTGTAAGTTCAGCAACTTGTTTTTCTAATTGTTTTAAACGACTTGCTTGATCTTTTAAATTATCATAGCGAAGCATTACAGTGCTACGTAGCCATTTACGGTTATCTTCTACAGGAATACCTGAAGAATAAACTTTTCCAGATTCGGTTAAGCTATGTGGAACCATTGCCATACCAGTTACTGAAACTTGATCAGCAATCTTAATATGTCCATTAAACACCGAAGCTCCGCCAATAATACAATATTTACCAAAAGTTACAGACCCTGCGACGATTGTACCACCAGCCATTGCAGTACCCATACCAACTTTACAGTTATGTCCTAGGTGAATATGATTATCAATAATAACGTCATTCTCTACGACTGTATCATGTAAAGCACCACGGTCGATACTTGTTAATGAACCAATTTCAGTTCTCTCGCCAATTGTAGTAGTACCAACTTGAGGAATTTTTATCCATTTTCCTCTTTCGTTTGCGTAACCAAAACCATCAGCTCCTAGTACAGTTAAACTATGTACAACAACAAAATCTGCTAGTTTTACACTGTGGTACAGCACAACATGTGGATGTAGTCTAACGTTATTTCCTAGGATACAGTTATCACCTACTGATGAGTGATTTTCAATAATTGAATTATCACCAACTACAACATTTTCACCTAAAACTACATAGGCACCTATATGAACATTATTACCTATCTGACAACTTTCAGGAATAATCGCAGTAGGATGAATACCTGGTTTTACTCTTGGGGTTGTATCTAGTTTTTGAGAAACTTTAGCAAAAGCAACGTAAGGGTCTTTAACAATAATTTTAACTACCTTGTCATTAGTAATTTCTTCAGCTAGTTTTTCCGTTACTAATACTGCATCGGTACAACCCTGATTTACATAAGGTAGATAATTTTTATCCTTGATAAATCCAATAGAATTAGCTATGTATTTCTCATTGTCTAAAGGATGACAGGTGTTAATTTCTTTATTAAGATCGGCACAATTAACTAGTGTACCACTAGTTAATTGTGCAATTTCTGATAATGTAATGCTAATCATATTTTAATAGCCTTTAAGCTAATAAACTTAAAGTTATTTTTGTACTAATTTTAAAAGTTCTGACGTAACATCTACTGCGTTAGTGTAGTAAATAGCTGCGCGTGAATCAATGATAAGAGTGATTTTTTGATCCTGTGCGTATTTAGCAACAATATCTCTAACAGCTTTATCAACTTTATCTAGTTCAACATTTTGATAATCATTCATTTCTTTTTGTAATTGTTGAACTTTATTTTGATAATCTGTGTATTTTTTCTCAAAATCTTGTGCTTTTTGATTAAAAGCTGACTCACGAGTTTTTAATTGAGCACCAGTTAGTTTGCCTGATTGTAAATCAGCATCTAACTGTTGTTTTAATTTTTCAAGCTCATTATTTTCTTTTTGTAATTGTTGACCTAGAGCTTCTAGATCATTATTACGCTGTTGGAACTTCTCGTTAAATACTTGAGCACCATCAGCAAAAGCTTTTGATGATTGTACTAATTGATCATAGTTTACAATCGCAACTACTACGCTTGAAGGAGCTGGAGCTGCATATGAAGTAGCAGAAATACCACCAATTGATGATAAACCTAACACTAAAGAAGTTAAGAATAATTTTTTTAATTTCATAAAATCTATTTTTTCCGAAAAGTTACTTTCCCAAATTAGTATGTTGTTCCGAAGTTAATACCAAATACTTCTTTGTCATCATATTTCTTAGAAACAATCGGTGTACCCAAGTAGAAAGAAAGCATACCTAAAGGTGATTGCCAGTCAATATTCACACCTGTTGTTACTCTGAAGTTTGGTTTAGACCAATCCTCATAACCATTAAAAATACTCTGATCTAATGAAGCAGTATACTGATTCCATTTAGTACTCCAAACTGCAGCTGTATCTACGAAGAATGAAGTTCTAACTGTTTTAGCAGCCTCACCTCTAAATAGAGGGAAGTATAAATCTAATCCACCATAAACTATAGAGTCACCACCTACAGTCTCATATGTATTAACTCGAGTAAAGTTAGAAGCAGATAGGTCTCCACAGCTAGAGCCATTAGCACAGTTAATTGAAGCTGGACCTACAGAACTATCACTTAAACCACGTAATGTACCAGCACCACCTGCTGTATAAAGAGCTGAAATTGGTAAGAAGTTATCTCCCATTGCTCTAGCATGAGCTGCAGCAATACGTGTACCTAAAACCCAATTACCTGTATGAGTTAATGGGGTAAAGGTTTTTAGGCTTGCTTGCATAGTATAGTATTTATCTGTAGAAGCAAGGGCTGTTACTCCTGCCCCAATAGTGAAATCGTAACCACTTGTTGGGAATAAGTAACGATCATATGTATTTAAATTGTACTGTAAGTTAAAAGTAATATCTTTAGTTCTTACAGTCCATTTATTGTTTTGAATATCCTGACCGATTGATTGTAAATATAACATACGGTAGTATTCAGGATATAAATTATAGTATTTGTTTCTTTCGTATGTTACGCTACCTGATAATGTACCGTAACGTGAAACTGGAATCGAGGTGCCTAAAGTGATACCGTAAACTGTTTGTTGATAGTTATACCCATAGTAGCGTTTATACTTCTCGGTATTAATTTTCGAGTAGTAAACAGATGTACTTAGGCTTAAACCATAAGTTGTTACATACGGCTCTGTATAGTCAATTGACGCGTATAAACGACCTGATGATTTTTCTGTATTGATCCCAACTGTTCTACCAGTTCCTAAGAAGTTATTTTGTTGTAGTCTTGCGCTGTAAGTAATACCTTGAGTACTACCATAACCTAGACCTACTTGGAAGCTACCATTAGCTGTTTCTGTTACATTATAGTAAAGATTTAGTAAATCGTTAGAACCTTCTACTACTTCAGTTTCATAAGTTACATCTGAGAAGTTACCACTTCTTAGTAATGTTGAAACGTCTTGATTAACTAAGTTTAAATTATAAGTAGAATTTTCTTGTTGTAATAATGTACGACGAAGAACTTCATCTTTAGTTAGATAGTTACCTTTAAAGATAATCGCATTTACAGCATAGCGAGCACCTTTATCAACAGCAATAACAATATCAACTGAGTTTGTTTCTTCATTAAACTTTAGAACTGGCTCGATGCGAGGGTTAGCATACCCCATTCCTGCTAAGTAGTTCTTAACTGCTAAAACAGTATTATCAACCGTCGATTTATTATAATTTTGATCGATAGCTATTTTACTTAACTTAGCAAAGTCCTCGTCTAAAGCTGTATTTCTAGTAAAGAAACTCACTGAAGAAACTGTGTATATTTTCCCCTCTTCAATGTTAACTGTAAATGTAACATCTTGAGGTTTATCTTTATCTAAGTTTTGCTCTTCAGTACTTACTACTTTAAATTTTGCATAACCACGGTCTTTATAATAGTTAGCAATGTTATCTAATAGTAGTTGTTTATTTGTACTATTGAAATTTGAATTATGATAGAAATTATACCAACGAGTGTCTGGTCTAATTGTTGATTGTGCTAAGATCTCTTTCTCGGTAAAAGTTTTATTACCAACTAAGTTTAACGTTCTTAGATAAGCTTTTTTATTTTCATCAACAATTACTTGTACATTTACAGTACCATCATCCAATGTAGATACTTGAGTTGATACTGAAACTTGTGAGTAACCTTGACTTTGGTAGAAACGCTCAACTTCTTCGTTTAGTTGGGTTAAAGTATCTTCATTTAGAATAGCACCCTGACGAATGTTGTTTTGTTCGTAAGTTTTACGGATCTGATCAGTTGGAATTAACGAGTTACCTTTAAAGTTAACTGAAGCAATTGTTTGTTTTAATTTTAAATCAATTAAAAGATTATTGCCATCTTTGTCAACAGTAACATTGTTGAAATTTCCCGTAGCATATAATTTACGAATGATTTGTGCTATTTCATTGTCACTTATTAAAGTACCCTGTTGAAGGTTTAGTAATTTAATAATATCTTGACTTTGACTTGTATTAACTCCTTTTACTTCAATGTTATTCAATTGAAAAGGAGTAACTGACAAGGCAGGAATGCTAATAGCTAGCATTAATTTTGTTAATAAAAACTTTTTCATGAAGGGAAATTCTCTATAACTTCTCTTAAGCTCATTCTTTCACTAAAAAAGAGTGAAATATATTAGAAATCTTTATACTTATAAAACTATTAAAGTAACCGTTATATTATAAAATAATTTTTATAATTTTGCTAATAATATGCTACCTACGGATTTTTATAAAAAAAATAGAGAGGATTATCCTCTCTAGTAATATAGCTTTGAAGCTTTCGCTTTTCAAGCGAGAAAATTTAAAAAGTAAAAAAGTTACTCAGTGTTAAAAATAACCAGTAGTATGCGATAAACATAAACGACGGTTGTAAACTATCTATTCTATCTAATACACCACCATGTCCAGGGATTATATTAGAAGAATCTTTCACTGAAGCTCTACGTTTTAAAAATGACTCTGTTAAATCACCATGTACTGATAAAAGTATGGTTACAATTGTAAAGATGTAGAAAGCAACCATACGCTTACTGTTAACCATATAGTCATTTAAAGGAGTAAAGTTTACAAAGATTAAAGCACAGATTATCGCAGTAAATAATCCACCGAGTAAGCCCTCAACTGTTTTATTTGGTGAAATCTTAGGACTTAATTTATTCTTACCAAAAGCTCGTCCGAAGAAGTAGGCTCCACTATCAGCACATGCTACTATACAGAAAATATATAGCATTAAAATTGGTGAATTATTTATATCAAACTGCTGGAGAGCACCATTAAAGTATCTAACTGCAAAAATACCAGCAAAAAATGCTCCATTAACTAAAGCAGCAAATAACGCCACTAATCTAGGATGCATAATATACATCAGGGTTTCTGTTCTACGATAGATAACTAATGAAAATAACCATATAAAAGTAGCGTAAAACATGATAGTTTGGCTATTACTTATATAGAAACTATTCATCTGCGTAAACTTATCAGTTCCTAATGAAAGCCAAACACTTAAAACCGGTAAGAATGGGAATAATGTTGCAACTGAAATGACTAACATATATAACCATTTCCAGTTTCTACGAGGCTCTAAATCTGGATTTTGATTATAAATCAATTTAGAGTATTCCCAAATAGAGATACAAGCTATTGCTAAAAAAGCTATGTAGAATACTATAAATGGAGAATAAAAAATTATATACAATAGCCCCAAGATTAAGGGTATAGCTGAAATTATTCTTTGTTTCATAAGGTAAATTAAACTCCACCGAATCTTCTAACACGTTTTGAGTAAATTTCAATTGCACGGTCAAATACCTGCCCATTAAAATCAGGCCAGTATTCCTCTAGGAAGACAAACTCACTGTACGCAGCTTGCCATAAGAAAAAGTTACTTATTCTTTGTTCGTTAGAAGTTCTAATGATTAAATCTATTGGTGGTTGATCGCTAACAGTTAAATTTTCTTCAATTATTTTTTGAAGAAACTCTTCTTGATTAAAGTCTGATCTATATTGAGTGATCTTATCTAATAGCTCTTTTTTATTATCAAGTGATTTAGTTAAATCATCTAATAACTTGTTAACAATATTTTGTGTTGAATTAATTATATCCCATCTACCACTATAGTTTAGGGCTATATTTAAAGTTAAACCTGTACATTTGGATGTTGCTTTTACCATTGAATCCAGCTTTAACTGCAAATCATGAGAGAACTCTTTTACGTCACCAATAGGATTTAATTTTATATTATTCTTTAAAAGAAACTTTTCGTTTCCCTTTAAAACTCTAAGAAATAGCTTCATTAAATGATCTATTTCCTCTTGTGGTCTTTTCCAATTCTCTTTTGAAAAAGCATATAAGGATAAAGAAGTTAATCCTAATTTAACCGCATGCTCAATAGTTTTTCTTACAGCAATAGCTCCCGCATTATGCCCACTATGGCGACTTTTATTACGTTCTTTTGCCCAACGTCTACTGCCATCCATGATAATTGCAACATGTTTAGGCAAATTATCTGTATTAACTTGCATACTCTATAAATTTTGTACAATACTCTCTTGCCTTTCTGTCTATTTCTTCAACCATACTATAGTCAAAGTATTCTTTTTCATAGCCTTCGCTTTTTATTTGCTCAAGAGTTAGTTTGTTATATTTAAAAATGTCTGTGTACTTTATTCTTCTCTGTAAAAATGCTTCTACAGCTACTTCGTTAGCTGCATTTAAAGCACAGGTATAAGTATAACCCAACTTAATACTTTCAACAGCTAAGGCAAAGTTTGGATAACGATCATAATCTACAGGAAAGAATGTTAAACCTTGTAGCTTATATAAATCTAAACTATCAACCGAAGATAATTGTCTTTCAGGGTAATTTAATGCGTAGGCAATCGGAACACACATGTCTGTAGGTCCCATTTGCACTAGAATAGATTTATCTAAATACTCAACCCCAGAATGAACTATTGATTGTGGATGGATGACAGTTTGGATATCATCAGGATCACAATTAAACAGTACACAGGCTTCAATAAATTCTAAGCCTTTATTCATCAAAGTAGAAGAATCAATTGTAATCTTCGCTCCCATAGACCAATTAGGGTGCTTTAATGCCATTTCTGGAGATATAGAATCAAATTTGTCTAAATCTAGATGTAAAAAGGGACCGCCTGAAGCTGTTAACATAATTTTGTTTACACCTGCAGACTTTAAGTCACAAAAACATATATTCTGCTGACTTTTCTCATCTAGGCATTGAAATATTGCATTATGCTCTGAATCAACTGGAATTAATTTAGCTTTTTTATTCTCTTTTAGTGCTTGTTTTATTAAGTGCCCCCCAACAACTAAGCTCTCTTTATTTGCTAATAGCAATTCTTTGCCAGCTTTTAAAGTTGTGAGAGAAGTTTTTAAACCTGCAAAACCAACAATTGCACCAACCACTAAATCACATTCTTCCGAAGAAATAACTTTACTTATTTCCTCTTCTCCACTAACCACAATAATGTCATTGTATTCTTGCTCTGTTAGTTGCTCTTGTAACTTTTGTTTTAAAGTATCAATATGTTCTATTGAAAAAAGCCCACAATATTTTGGTTTATAAGTTTTAACTTGCTCAACTAACTTATCTACACTTGAGTTAGCGTATAAACCTTTAATTTGGTTATGAGGATTAATCTTGTTTTCTAACTGATAACTTAAAACTTTTAAAGTGGAGTTACCAATAGAGCCCGTTGATCCTAAAATATGAATATTTCTTTGCATACGAATCAGACAAATAAAAAACTAGTTGTAAAATTACTTTCACAACTAGCTTTCTTGGATAAAATAATTTATGAGATTAAAAATCCATTAACTCTTTTTCTTTAGTTGCACAGCGCTCATCTAATAGTTTTACGCTAGCTTCAGTAATTTTATTAATTTGCTCTTCAGCACGTCTTTGATCATCTTCTGAAATTTCTTTATTTTTTAATAAAGCTTTAATTTTATCATTTGCATCACGACGTACATTACGAACTGCAACTCGTGCTTTTTCAGTTTCGTTACGAACAACTTTAGTTAATTCTTTACGACGTTCTTCTGTTAATGGAGGAAGAGGAACGCGAATAGAAGTACCATTGTTACTTGGATTTAAACCTAAGTCTGAAGTTAAAATAGCTTTTTCAACTGCAGCTAAAGAAGATCTATCAAAAACTTGAACGTTTAGGGTTCTAGCATCTTCTGCTACGATATTAGCTAATTGACGAATTGGTGTAGGAGTTCCATAGTATTCAACTTGAATACCATCTAAAAGTGAAGGGTGTGCACGACCTGTTCTAATTTTAGCGATGCTATTTTCATACGCTTCTACAGATTTGTCCATGCGCTCTTTAGCATCCTTTTGGATTTGAGAAATCATACTTTACCTTGTATTTAATTACAATTAATTTTAAAGATATTATAAACTAAACAGCAATAAAATGAGCAAAAAGCTTATATTATTCTGTAATTAAAGTTCCTAAAGTTGGATCAGTCACTACTCTTTCTAAATCACCAAAGTTATGAATATTAAAAATTCTAATTGGTAATTTATGATCACGTGCTAGAGTGAAAGCTGCTAAATCCATAACTTTTAATTCTTTAGCAATTACATCAGAGTAAGTAATATGTTCAAATCTCTTAGCTTCAGGATTTTTACGAGGATCAGAATCATAAACACCATCAACATTTGTAGCTTTTAAAACTACATCAGCGTTGATTTCAATTCCACGTAAGCATGCTGCGCTGTCTGTTGTGAAAAATGGGTTACCAGTACCACCACCAAAAACAACTACACGACCTGAATTTAATGCTTTAATTGCATTACTCCAGTTATATGTTTCACAAACACCTGTTAATGGTAAAGAGCTCATTAATGTACAGTTTAAACCTGCTCTAAATAGAGAATCACGAATTGCTAAGCCATTCATTACAGTTGCAAGCATGCCCATATGGTCACCTACAACTCTATTCATGTTTAAACTTGCTAGTTGAGCACCTCTGAAAAGGTTACCACCACCTACAACGATAGCAACTTGTACACCTAAATCTGTAACTTTTTTAACTTCAGCAGTAATACGGTCAAGTACTTTAGGATCAATACCAAATCCTTCATTTCCTTGTAAAGCTTCACCACTTAGTTTTAATAAAATACGATTATATAATGGTTTACTTGACATAAATAAAATCCGTTGTCGATTTAAAATCCTGCACATATAGCAAGAGGCCAAAAAAGGCCTCCAACTATATATTACATAATATTATTTTGTTGCAGCAGCAATTTTAGCTACTTCATCAGCGAAGTTCTCTTCTTTCTTCTCGATACCTTCACCAACTTCAACACGGATAAATTTTTCTACAGCTACGTTTTCTGCTTTTAAGAAATCAGCAACTGAGATTGATGGATCCATTACAAATGGTTGTGAAACTAAAGCGATAGAAGCTTTGAATTTAGCCATACGACCGTTGATCATTTGTTCCTGAATATTTGCAGGTTTTTTAGCAAATGATGGATCTTCGTTAGCAATACCTTTTTGAACTTCTAACTCTCTTTCTAATACATCAGCAGGGATGTCTTCTTCACGAGCATACTCTGGACGAGAAGAAGCAATGTGCATACCTAATTTCTTAGCAACATCTGCAGAAGCTGGGTTTACAGCAACTAAAGTAGCAATTTTCGTACCGTGAGTGTAACCACCGATGAATGTACCTTCGATTACTACAACACGACGAATAGTGATGTTCTCACCAATTTTAGCAACTAAGTTAGCTCTTTCTTCTTCAAAATGAGCTTGTAATGCAGCTGTATCAACAACGTTGTTAGCTAAAGCGTAATCAGCAACGTCTTGCGCAAATTTAGTGAAGCTAGCGTCTTTAGCAACGAAGTCAGTTTCACAGTTTAATTCAACTGCAAAAGCTTTAGTGTTGTCTGCTGTAATACGTGTTAAAACAACACCTTCAGCAGCCACACGAGATGCTTTTTTCGCAGCTTTTGCTTGACCACTTTTACGCATGTTTTCAATTGCAGCTTCAATATCACCATTAGTTTCTACTAAAGCTTTTTTACAATCCATAATGCCCGCACCAGTACGCTCACGTAACTCTTTAACTAGGCTTGCTGTAATTTCACTCATTTTATGTATACCTTAAAGTTTTTGATTAGATCCATACCTAAATTTCTTTAGGTATGGATTTGAAAAAGAATGAATTTGTATTATTTAATTATTCAGCTTTAGCTTTTTGTGCTTTAGCTTTTTCTCTACCTTCATTTACTGCAGTAGAAGCAGCTGCAAGGTATAAGCTGATTGCTTTTAACGCATCATCGTTACCTGGGATTACAAAGTCAACATCACGAGGACTTGAGTTTGTATCAACAACAGAGATTACTGGAATACCTAAGTTTTTAGCTTCTTTAATAGCGATGTGCTCATAGTCTGCAGATAGAACGAATACTAAATCTGGCAGACCGTTCATGTTTTTAATCCCACCTAGAGATTTTTCAAGTTTCTCTTTTTCGTGAGTACGTTTTAAAGCTTCTTTTTTAGTTAATTTTTCTAAAACACCATTCGCTTCGTCTTGTTCATATTGATTTAATGTCTCAATAGATTTACGAATTGTTTTCCAGTTAGTTAACATACCACCTAACCAACGGTGATTTACATAGAATTGACCACAGTCTTTAGCAGCTTGTTCAACTACTTC
Organism: Psittacicella hinzii; assembly: GCF_003585885.1. Classification (GTDB taxonomy): domain Bacteria; phylum Pseudomonadota; class Gammaproteobacteria; order Enterobacterales; family Psittacicellaceae; genus Psittacicella. The sequence continues at coordinate 31,363 of NZ_NRHC01000033.1, forward strand.
AGTAGCTACACGTTTAGTACCAACGAATAAGATTTTGCCGCCGTTAGCTGCAACTCTTTCTAATTCCGCTAATGCTAAGTTGAAGCATTCAGCAGTTTTATCTAAGTTGATAATAGATACACCGTTACGATCACCATAAATGTATTCTTTCATTTGTGGATTCCAGTAACGACGTTGGTGACCAAAGTGTACACCAGCAGCTAACATATCACGAACAGAAACTTTTACCATTTTTTATTCCTTAATATTTAGGGTTGTACTCCCACATAGTCTCAGGATCAACTCAATCATTTAGCTAATGCTACGAAATTGAACTTTCACCTTGTTATCTCAACAAGGCAATGATTAAGCACCCAATCCTTGAGCTAATACTATGTGTGATTTTAGTTAATATAATTATTATTTTCACTTACGTAACACACGTAAGCATGCGTATTATATCACATTAATTTTATAAATTGTGTTATATATGATGAGTTATCAAATTTATTTTTAATAATCCCAAAAATAAAAAAAGAGAGCCTTAGCCCTCTTTTTTTAGGTTAAAAACCTTTATTATTTGATGATGTTAGCAACAACACCAGCACCTACTGTACGACCACCTTCACGGATAGCGAA
>NZ_NRHC01000034.1 GCF_003585885.1 Psittacicella hinzii
AATATTAAAAATTTAGGTTGGTAAATGCTCCTTTAACAAAAGGTAATTCCAGAATTGCTTTTTCATCAGCAACACTTGGATCATTTAAAACAAATCTTAATCGAGTAACACAGTGGGTAACTGAAGCAATGTTTTGCGTTCCACCCACTAGTTTAATCAGATCACTAACAGCCTGTTTGTTTACAACTACAGCCATAAATCTTCCTTTAAACTAAAACATTTAGCGACGATATACATCTTTGTACGACTAAGCTAGTATGTGCCGGAGAGTTTTCTTTACTTTGATAGAAACCAGAAAAAGTTGTCTTTGTTTGGTTAGGCTAGCTGTGCTAGCTTTTACCTAGCTGTTACTTCCCTCTATGTGGCTTTTGAAGCTCATTTGTCTTTTAAAACTCACTTGGCTCTTGAAGCTCACTTGGCTCTTAAGCCTCTACTTGGCTTTGAGGCTCTACCTAGCTTTTACACAGTCTCTACGCAGTTGTATACGTCTTCACTTATCTACCTAAAATTTTTCTAACCAAGAAGCTATACGTACAGCTATTCGGATATATCTGTATATATAGGTTCTTAGCGATTTCCACTTAGTATAGACTTTTTTTAATTTTATGCTACTTGATTATTCTGATCTGTGACCTACGTCACACTTTTTGCAAGCTTTTGCCAACTTTTGTGAACTTTTGCAAATAAAAAAGTGGGGTTATTTAAGAGTATGCCTCAATAAATTTAAGGCAAAGGAGATTGTTATTGCGAATTTATTCGCAATTTAATCATTTTCTATCAGGTCATTATTGGGGAATTGATACCCCATAATCAATAAACTTTCCAAATGGGTTTCCATATTAGCAATATTTGGTAAATCTCCCCAAATAGTAAATCCTAGTTTTGTAAAAGCTTTGACACTTGCTTGGTTGCCTTTGAAGACAAAGGCTAGTAAAGTCTGTAAACCAATTTCTGGCATTTTGTCTTTAACAAAAGTAACGATTTGCCCAGCAAGACCTTTACCTTTTACTTTGTCATCAAGGTAAATACTAATTTCTGCGGTTGTACGATAAGCAATACGTCCGTAGAAAGGAGACAGGGTAAACCAACCCACAATCTCTTCAGTTGTAGTATCTACTACCACCCAAATTGGGTAGTTTACTTGCTCTAAATGAAAATCAAACCAAGCTTGTCTTTGTTCTACGGTTACTTCTGTTAAGTCAGCAGTAACTGTACGACAAGCAATACTTTGATTGTAAATCTCGACAATACGCGCAAGCATTTCTTTGCTTGCAAGGATAAACTTATAACTCATCTTATAAAAAACCTATGTTTTGTTATTTTCTACTTAAGTTAGTATCTACTTAAGTTAGCCTCTATTTAAGTTAACCTACACCAGTTAACTTCAATCCTGCAGATCCCCACCTATCCCACCCCCAAAGTAGCAAAGTATAATACGGAAGAAAGCTTAAATTTTTTCACGCTACTTTTTTCGGTCTTCTCAACTTTACTTAAATCCAATTATCCCCTCTATCGAGGTGATTTAGTATTTCAAGGTATTCCTTTAGCCTTTCAAGCTGTTTTCTAACCTTCAAGTTGGTTCATAACACTCAAGTTGTTTTCATAACCCTAAAGTAGGTTCACTTAGCTTTTGTAAGAGATTTCTTTATCCCCTCAAGCTAATTTACTTTACATGGGTTACAACTTTAAGTAAACCTTAAGTTAGATCTAAGTCAATTCAAATCAGGATTTACCCCGAACTTTTAAGCTTTTTAACCCCTTTAATTAAAAGATAATTTTTTATAAAACTATCCCAAAATATGCTTGTCTAATTAATTGTAAGAAAAGTAAATAAATTATTTATCCGAATAATTCCTTACTTTTCTTTAGCTTAGATTTTTAAAATGCCCCACATTTTAAAAATAGGTTCACTTGCTAAATTACTTAACTAAGTAATTTAGCAATGAGTTAAACAAGTCAAGTAAATTAGGAATGGATTTCCTTTTACTCTTGTCTTTAACGAAAGAACTTTTCCTTTGTAAAGAGTTTAACTTAAAGTGCTACTACTATAAAGAATAATATTCTATCTCAGCCGTAGGAATTTACTTTATAAACCGTAGACTGCAAGTTATCTTTACACTGTAGACAACTAAGCAAGATCTACTTTGAGTGTGATCTAAACAACTTATAAGCTTTTGCTAGTTACTCTCTTACCTTTAAGGAAAATAGAGAGACCTTAGAAAGTCAAAGTATAAACTGCAAATTAGGCTCGTCCCTAATAAAATCATATTCCTCATTTGTAGTTATATGGAGTAACTCGCAAGAAGCGCCTTTTACACTTTAAAACACAAAGCAATGGTCATAATGGTAGTAATGAAAGGTAGTAGTGATTGCTGGTATAGGTTAACACCTGATCACAATACCGTAGTAATACTATAGTAGAGAAAGAGATGTAAACTTATTTCTGGTTTTAGGCAACAAGATAGAAGTAAACATCAAAAGCCTCTCACACTAATCATGCTTCATTATGAGGTTACACATAAATCAACGCTTTAAAAAGATTCTTCTTAAAGCGCTAATAAAGAGGTAAATTATTATGAATAACGCACAAGTTAAAAAAGTACTTTCTAACGTATTATCTGGAGCAGTTGCTTTTGCTCTAATCACTTTAGCGGTAGTTAATTTCTAATTTACTACAGCTCCATAGTTATCTTCATAGGTAATCAGTTCTATTATAGTCCTTAACTCTTCCTAAACATAGGAAGGAAATGTTTTTACGACCTTGCCAAGAGGTCGTTTTTCTTTGTCTAAATTTATTTTAACCCCTCACCAATTCAACCAATTCAACCAATTCAACCAATTCAACCAATTCAACCAATTCAGCTAGGTCTCTGCTTCATCTCTGCTTCATCTCTGCTTCAACTCTGCTTCAACTTTACTTCAACTCTGCTTCAACTCTGCTTTAACT
>NZ_NRHC01000035.1 GCF_003585885.1 Psittacicella hinzii
CTAATCACAGCTAGCGACAGCTAACAACAAATAATAATCCTCCCCTAGGTAAAGCCTAGGGGAGTATTATTATTTGCCACGAGACTCTTCAAACTCACGAATGATTTTTTGTACTTCTCGTGCTGTGTTTACAAACAGGTTTGTACTGTCAGCATTGTAATCAATGAATTCTTTGAAATCTTTGTACTTAATAGTTTTTTCGATTTCGTCAGATAGTTTTTGTGATTCTCTACGCAGTAAGTAAGGAGACATAGTATCAGAAAGAACATAGATCACAAGTAAGTTAATTAAACGATACATGTGGATCATTTTCTCTTTAGATGGCATGTCATTTTCAATAATGTGCAGTAATTGCTCACGGAAATCAGCAGCATTTACATAACTATCGGCAACAACAGTGGCACTGTTAATGTTTTCATCACGATCTTTTTTACGTAAAAGCTCATTCTTTTCTGCTTTTGCTTTAGAAACGTAACGATAAAGCTCGTCATCTGTTGGTAAAGGTTGACCGGTAAATGCGTGCGCAAAAGCTTCACATAAAAGCTCTGAAGCTGTAGCATGACGCATTTTATTGTCAATACGACGTTGACGTTCACGTTGAATAGTTTCATAAATTTCAACTGGAACAGAAACGGTCATTTTTTTGATATGTTGGTTTTTTTTACCGTGCTCGATATATGGATTGATATGTTTTGTCATGTGCGTAACTCTTTAAATTATTACAACCACCAAGGGGTGAACTTATACAGGTGGTTACGTATAAATTGCTATTTTGTGTATTTGATTCAAAAAATTGGATGTTATTTTAAATAAAATAGTATTTCAACTAAATTTATTCAACTATATACCTATATTATAGCAAGTTTTTATAGAAATGACGTCTATAATTCTCTTAAGAACGTAAATTAAGGAAAAATTTGCTCTGAATATATAGTTGGGCTTAGTTTCCTATGATAAAAGTATTTAGTTTTACCTTATTTAAGGTATACTAAGAGCGCAAATTTTTCGAGATTTAATAGATTTAACAAGGATAAAGATTTTATGTCAGCTTCAGTTATTTTTGGTTTCCATGCCATTGAAGCCCTACTTGTTGCTCGTCCTAAAGCTGTGGTTGAAGTGGTGTATGTTGCGCAACGTAACGACCAACGCTTACAAAATCTTCTCGAGCAACTCGACAAATTACACATTAAAGCTACTCCAAGTAGCAAAGAAAAAATTGAACAGTTCGTACCTGAAGATGCTTCCCACCAAGGAGTAATTGCTCTGGTACGTAAACTGGAAGAGTTTGGGGAAAACTACATTGAAGAAATTGTTAGCCATAAAGAAAAACCTTTCTTCTTAATTCTTGATGGCATTACAGATCCTCACAACTTAGGTGCCTGCTTACGTAGTGCCGAAGCTGCTGGAGTTGATGCGGTAATTATCCCTAAAGATAAAAGCGCAAGCTTAACTGCAGTTGCTCGCAAAATCTCTTCAGGAGCTTCTGAAGTTTTACCTGTAATTAAAGTAACTAACTTAGCACGTACGTTAAAACGTCTACAAGACTATGGCGTGTGGATTGTTGGTACTGCAGGAGAAGCAGAGCAAAACATTTACCAATACCAATTCCCAAATACCGGTTTAGCTCTAGTTATGGGTAATGAAGGTAAAGGTATGCGTCGCCTAACCCGTGAAAACTGCGATGCTTTAGTAAAAATTCCAATGGCGGGTATTGTTTCTTCTTTAAACGTCTCTGTAGCTACAGGGGTATGTCTGTTTGAAATTGTACGCCAAATAAAAAGTCCTCACTAACAAAGTGAGGACTTTTTATTGATTATGCTCTTACTTATTTAAACTTGCTTGTAAGAATTTTAAAGCTTGCTCGCGAGCTTTAGCTTTATTGATAGCATACTCTTGGGTGCTAGTATAGCCAGTATAGTCAAGATGAGCTTGATGCTTGTCTGTACGAGTATACTTGGCAATATATGGATCAAGTACTTGTCCACTTTGCCCGTACTGCTCTTTAGCTTGCGCGTATTCTGCTTGCGCTGCTCTAACAGTAGCTTCTTGCTCTGCAGGACTAACAAAAAGCTTTTGTAAAATATACTCACGTATATCTTCTTTAGCTTTTAAACCAGCATGGTAGTTTTCTAACTGCTCTTTTAAATCTAGGTAAGCGGTTAACTCACCATTTTTAAAAGTATCGTAAGTTAGGTTAAACTGCGCTGTTGCACTCATTGGCGTGACATCGTATAACACTAGATCATCTAAAGAGAGATCATGTTGATGCGGGTAGCAATATGGAATTTCTTGCCATTTGTGAGCTAAACCAATAAACTGCGGGCTAATTGGACTTTTACGTTCAAGTACGCCATCAAGCACACCCTCTGGCATAAGGTTACTATGAATTTTATTAAAGTAAGAATATAAACGATCATAGTAGCCTCCGCCCATACCTAAACGGTTTAACTGACGGTCAAACGCTACTAGTGGAGTCGCAACTACCAGTAAATCTGAGTTGTGCACCAGTGGAGCGTTATTCTCAATTACAGGTTCTAAAATACCATAGTTATTGCGTTTGTAGTATTGCGGATCTGTAAAGTCAAGTGATCTCACTGGCGCAAATACCATTTTACCTTTTTTGCGCATTACTGGTAAAGCAACTTTATAACCTGTTGCCACTAATAAGCGAATTAGATTTTGCGTTGGGAACTCACCTTTCTCACTAAAGTAAAGACCAATATAACCACTACGGATATCATAGTTAGAGCCATATAAAAATTGCGCATAACGTACCGCAGTTGGTGACAGAGGTAATTCAAGCTCTCTACGGTCAAATTTGACTTGAGTATGTAGAGGTTCTTGTTCTTTACCTTGCTCCTCTAGCTGTTTGTCGCTAGCAAAGAGGTTAGCTAAGAGTTCTTCACTTGCTTCTTTGATCTCTGCCGAGCTCGCTGAACTATTTAAGAGTTGCTCTAGCTTAGCTTGATCAACTTCTTTTTCACTTAAAGTTTCCAGAACTTGCAAGATCACATTGTATCTATGCTGGAATGTTTGACAGTTTGCCAGTAAAACATTGATTAGTTCTAAAACTTCATCATTACCTGAAAAAGAAATCGCTTTACGCACCCCTGCTTTAACTTGCGCTGATTGCGTCAGGGTAAAGTAAGCATTTAATTCACTTTGCAGTGCTTGGTATAAAGCAATAAATGGGAAGTTGATCTCGGGGAATTGCTCTGGAGCAAAGTTTCTTAGTTCAATAAACTCTTGGCTGTTTAACATCCCCAGATAAGCACGCACTAGTTCACCGCTTGCATCTGGCGAGAGGAACCAATCACGTGCAGCTCCCTCGGAGAACATTTGCTCATGCTCTTTTTTACGCTTATTGTAAATAATATCGATATTAAAACTCATTAATTGAATTTTACGATCTTCTTTAAAATTGTAATTTAATGAGTTCTTTAGATTACTTGCTGTCTCTACTGCTTTTGCAAGATTATTACTTTCTTCACCCATGGTAAAGATATGATCATAAAGACTTGCTGAAGCAAGATAATGCGAATTTGGATAAGCGTAAAAAATTGAAGGTAACTCGGTATCAAGGAGATAGTAGTCACGTCCACCAATGGTTAGATCAAAATCAATATTGATTTCTTTATCTACGGCAGCTTGACGCATTAACTGTTTAACATAGTTACGATCTGCTTTTGCTAAACCTTGAATTTCTAGCAAGCGTCCCATATTAACGCCTTGCTCATTAATTAAAGGTCTTTTTTCCGCAGTGTCTAAAATATTAGCTAGTTGTTCTAGACTGAAAAAAGAACGAGCAAAACGATGATATAGTTTTACTAATTCCGGTAAAAAACGTTTTAAATCACTTGAAGCACGGGCTTCAAGTGAAGCTAATTGGAATTTGATTTCCTCTTCTTTTTTAATCGTCAAGAACTGCGTGATAAAAGCTCGGCGTGCTTCACGTAAAATACTATCTCTATTAATTATGTGGTCAAAGAATTTCTTTACGTAAAAATCTAAATTAGTCTCTTGAGTTAAATGAGCAATTTTTTGACGACGTAATTTAATTAAGTGACGTAAATCAATTTTATAATTAATTAGATCAGTTGCTTGTTCTTCTTGTTGGAGTAGAGCTCTAATCTTACGAAAATTAGCTAAAGCCTGTTCAGGATCTTTAGTTGCGTCTACATTTAAATACTGGGCTAAATCAAGTTCAGCAAATTGCTTATTGCTAAACTTTTGTTCTAAACCGTAAGCTTGTCCAAGCTTATGGCGCTGTTGTTTAAAGGCATTTATCGAAGCGATTAAGATATTGTACTTTTCAATACTTTGCATTAAATTACCTATAAATAAGGAGGGTTACCTCTCTAAAAACGTTAGGTTTTGTTAGTAAGATAATAGTTTATCACTAACTAGCTAGTTTTGCTTAAGCATTTAAAGGAGAAATCGTTTATTATAGTAACAAAATACAAACTCTAACTTTTCAGGATAAAATTATGGAAACTCTTAAACTATTACAAACCCGTTTCTCGGAGAAAAAATTAGTTGAGCCTGCACCTAGTCGTGCTGAGTTAAACGAAATTTTTAAAGCAGCTTTACGTGTTCCTGATCACGGTAGCTTAAAGCCTTACCACTTTTACGTAGTTGAAGGTCAAGAGCAGTTACAAAAACTTTCTGACTTAATGTTAGATTGCTGTCGTGAACTTGACTTACCTGAAAAATTCCAAGACAAAGCTAAAAAGTTTGCAACCCGCGCCCCTCAAGTTATTGTCGTTGTTGCAAAAATCGATCCTAACCATAAAAAAGCACCAGCTTGGGAACAATTAGTTACCGCTGGTTGTGCAACTTATGCAACTCAAGTAGCAGCTAATGCTCTTGGTTATGACAATGTTTGGATCACTGCTAAATGGGTACAAGGTACAGCAATTCGTGCTCACTTCAACTGTGAAGCTGATGACCAAATTGTTGCTTTTATCCTTTCTGGCACAGCAAAAGAACGTAAAGAAAGAGAAGATAAAAAATTAAACTATCTTGATGATTACGTTACTTACCTAGATTAAAATCTTCTCTAAAAGTTGTTTAAAAAACGCAATAAAGATTTAGATTTAAAGTCACAACATAGCTCTACATTCGCAGTACAGCTTTGACGTGCAATAATAACCTTAATCGGTTTTTTTTACTTATAATTATTTAACTTTTCTATTTCACAAACATGCAAACAAAAGTATCATTAGCTAAAGATAAAATTAAGTTTCTTCTTCTAGAAGGTGTAGACCCTCTAGCAGTAGAAACTATTAAAAATGCTGGTTACACCAATATTGAATACCATACTAAAGCGCTTGAAGGTCAAGAACTTCTTGATGCTATTAAAGATGCACATTTTATTGGTATTCGTTCACGTACTCATATTACTCGTGAAGTACTTGAGCATGCAGAAAAACTAATTGCTATTGGTTGTTTTTGCATTGGGACTAACCAAGTAGATTTAACTGCAGCTGCGCAACACGGGGTTGTAGTTTTTAATGCTCCGTTTAGTAATACCCGTTCAGTAGCGGAAATGGTGTTAGGGGAAATGATCCTGCTTTACCGTAACCTTGCTAAAGCTAACGCAGAAGTACACCGTGGTATTTGGAACAAATCTGCTTCAAATGCTAACGAAGTACGTGGTAAAACTTTAGGGATTATTGGTTATGGACACATAGGTAGTCAGTTATCAGTTCTTGCTGAATCTATTGGCTTAAAAGTTATTTTCTTTGATATTGAAAATAAACTTCCTATGGGGAATGCTAGTCAAGTTGGCTCTTTAGACGAACTTGTATCTCAAGCTGATATTGTAAGCTTACACGTTCCTGAAAACGAATCTACAAAAAATCTAATTAATGCGCAAGTACTAGCCAAATTTAAAGACGGTGCAGTACTCTTAAACGCAGCTCGTGGTACAGTAGTTGATATTGACGCAGCTGTAGAAAGCTTACGTTCAGGTAAACTACGTGGTGCTGCTTTTGATGTTTTCCCAGAAGAACCAAAAGGTGCGGGGCAAGAATTCCTTTCTCCATTAAGAGAATTTGATAATGTAATCCTAACACCACACGTGGGTGGTTCAACCGCAGAAGCACAAGCTAATATTGGTGCTGAAGTTGCGGCTAAATTTGTGAAATACTCTGACAATGGTTCAACTGCAACTGCGGTTAACTTCCCAGAAGTTACTTTATCAGAGCACTCTCACTCTATCCGTTTACTGCACATTCACCAAAACAAGCCAGGTGTGTTAAATGCAATTAACCAAGTGTTTGTTAAAAACAACATCAACATTGCCGGTCAATTCTTAAGTACTAACCCAGAGATTGGTTATGTAGTAATTGACATCAACGCAGATGTGCAAGTAGCACAAGATCTAGTTGCTGAACTAAGAGAAGTTCCGCATACATTAAAAGTAAGAAAATTATTCTAATTTATAATTTTTGGACAGCTCAAGGAGCGCAAAGAAATTTGCGATCTCTTGAGCTTTTCCTTACCGCAAATTAGTAAGAGCATTAACCGCAAAATTCTTATCTGCAAAAATTCTGAATCAAAAGATTTTAACCACTTCAAGATTTAACTTACAAACTTTAACCACATAAGCTTTAATTGCTATAGTTGCAAATCTTTAAGTTAAAGCTTTTTCCTAAAAATTCTTCAAATCATCAAAGATTCGATACTTCTTATTGGGAGGAGAAATGTCATTAAGTGAGTTTAAACTTATCTCACAATACTTTACTGGTAGACAAGCAGATCTTCTAGGTCACCCTATGGTAAGCGAAAGTAATGCTTTAGGTGATGACTGCGCAATTGTTCAACTTCAAGCTGGATATGACCTTTTAGTTACTACTGATACTATGGTAGAGAACTCTCACTTCTATCCAGAAGTGCACCCATATGATCTGGGTTATAAAGCTGTTACTACTAACCTTTCTGACGTTGTCTCTAAAGGTGGAGTTCCAACTTGGGTTAGTTTATCAATAACTTTACCGCAAGCCCATCCTACTTGGTTAGAAGCATTTAGTGCTGGACTATTTGACGCTTTAAATACCTACAATGTAAAGCTAATTGGTGGAGATACAGTTAAGGGTAAAGAACTTTCAGTAACCATTACGGCTCAAGGTACAGTACCAACTGGTAAAGCTTTACGTCGCGATCAAGCAAAAGTTGGTGACCGTATCTACATAACAGGAACTATTGGTGGAGCTTACCTTGGTTTTAAACTACTTGAGCATTTACACCAAAAAGAAGTCGCGAAGATCGAGAAAGATAAAAAAGCAACAAAAAACCAACTTAGTGGTATTTTAAGTCAAACTCCAGCAATGGAAGTTGGGATTAGTACCCAAGGCTTGTATAAGAGTGAACGTTTTCCACTAATTACAAGTAAAGAACTAGATTTAACTGACATCATTCGCGCTGATCTTAAAGAAGATCAAGAGAAAATTAGTTTCTACCATGACATGGCAAAAACCCTTTTAGTAAAAAACTTACACCCGCAAGTTTTACTTAAATTTGTACAACGCTTCCATGGTTATGTAAATGCTTGTATGGATATCTCTGACGGGCTTGCAAGTGACTTACGTCATATTCTTGAATTAAGTCGTGTTAATGCTAGAGTAGATTTAAGCTCTTTACCTATGCACCCGTATATCGCACCATTTGTTGCAATGACAGATATGAGTAAGCTTCTTCTCCCATCTCCGCGCTTACTAACGCTTAAAGGTGGCGAAGACTACCAATTACTTTTCACTGTGCCTGCTGAAAAAGTAGCAGAGTTCCATGAAGTTATTCAAGCTAGCGGTCTTATTGGCATGATTCACCAAATTGGGGAAATCACGCCTGCAACTGAAAAACAATTACGTCAAGAATTAGAAGCAACAGAAAACCTAGCTGTTGGCTCTAACTTTACGCCAAACATTGAATATACGCAAAACGGTGAAGTGGTTGATATCAAGAAATTAGTTGAAGCTGATATCTTAAGTAAAACTAATGATCCTGCAAAAGCTCAAGAAGCTTCTAAGTTCTTTCAATTTGAACATTTTCTTGACTAAGCATACAAAAAGTTAAACTAAATTACTCAATCACCAAATTACCTAATTAGTAAACCAAGAAGCAAATTACTCAATTAGTAAATTCCCCTATCAACTAGGCTCTCGGTATCAAAACCGAGAGCCTTTACTTAAAAAATAAATTACAAAAACCTCTAGATCTCTAAAAATCAACTAATTGCCTACAGTAGTTGTCTCTCAACTTAAAAACCAATTTGTAATTTATTTTTTAGGCAATAAAACCTATTTTCCCGTTTTC
>NZ_NRHC01000036.1 GCF_003585885.1 Psittacicella hinzii
GATCTGAGGATCTGAGGATCAGAGAAGGTTATAAGTTTCTGTGTCTTTGAGGTTTAGAAAAGTTTTGTGGTAACGGTGAAAGTAAAATTTTATCCAAAGTTAAGCCCCTAAGAAGTAAGGTCTTAGGGGCTTAACTATTTGTATTATTTGGATAGATTGAGTTAACTACTCAATATTTTGAATTTGTTCACGCATTTGCTCGATGTAAGTTTTTAAATTAATCGCGCGATTGATGATGTTAATATCGGTTGATTTTGAGCAAATAGTGTTAGATTCACGGTTAAGTTCTTGCATTAAGAAATCAAGTTTACGACCAACTGCTTCTTTGCTAGTTAGAAGTTTGGTAATTTCACAATAGTGTGAATTTAAACGATCAATTTCTTCTTGGATATCACCTTTTTGTGCAAGAAGTAAAACCTCTTGTTCCATGCGGATAGGATCAATTGTTGCGTTTTCAGATAACTCTTTAACGCGTGCTACTAGTTTAGTGTAGATTTGATCTTTATTTGCGCGAGCATACTGGCAAATTTCTGCAGTAATTTGTTTCATGTTGCATAAACAAGTCTCAAGCACTTCGTGTAAACGCTTACCTTCGTCTTGACGTGTTTGCTCAAGTTGGCTCATTGCTTGTTCAAATGATTTTAATAACTTCGCTTTGAACTCATCACTAAACTCATAGCCATCGTTACCTGTAAACGCAGGGTTAGATAGAACATTATCTAAGTTGATATTAAGATGAGCTTTACCATCTAAGCCTTGGTTAAAAACATTTGATGTACGTTGGAAGAACTCAACTAAAGTATTTAACTGTTGATCAGAAATCTCTAAAGTGCTTTTTAAGCTACGGTTTTTAAAGAAAACAGAAACATCAGCTTTACCACGACGAATGCGGTCTTTAGCAATAGTGCGGAGGTCAAATTCAACACATCTTAAGCTTTCAGGTAGCTTAATGATCATATCAAAGAAACGGTGGTTTAATGTTTTGATTTCCCAAACAATTTGGTAATCACCAATGATTACTTCGTGAGAAACAAAACCGGTCATGCTACGTAACATAATCTTACCTTAATACTCAATTTATTTATTAGTAGTTAAGAAACGCTTTTATCCTTTCTTAGCTGTGGTTATTATATCTTGTTTTGAGGGGAAAAGTGAGGGGAATTAATAAATTCAAGTTAAAATTCACGCTTTAGTTACTTTAGCATGGTTAAGACCCATAAGACTACTCAACTATTAACCAAGTTTGGCTAGTAAAAGCTAGAATTTGATATGCAACACACAGGGGACTTCTGTAGATACATAAACTTAGTAGTTGTATTAGAGATCAGTTGTTTACTCTTGATTCTAAATCAATGTGTTTGGTTAAAAAGTGTAGGTAAGGCAGGTAATACTGGTAGGAATGCAGGTAAGAATACCGATAACGGGCGTATAAAGTAAAGTTACACACAAAGGTATACACAAAGTGTCTGTATAAAGTGTATAGAACGTAAGAACGAAAAGATGTTAAGTGTAGTGAAAATTATATAAAAATAAGGACCCCTTGATTGTGGGGATCCTTATCAAAAAAATAATATGTAATCATCATATGATGTCATCATATGATAGAATGAAACATTCGTTAATATAGTGACATATTAACATATTTTTTTACAAAAATCAAAGTTTTGAGCTCTATAAAAAAGCTGTTGTGCAGTGCTAAGTTAATTAGATTTTATAGGATAGACTTATTCTTGTGATTGTAAAAGAAGAATATAAAATTAAGGATCCCTTGGTTGATGTGGTCCTTATAAATAAAAAATAGGAAGTATCATTTCATTTTCATGATACTTCCTATAATATATAATTATGTAATTATCATATGATGTAATCATATGAAACAATTCGTTAATATTATTTTAACATATTTTTTATAAAAATCAAAGATTTGAATTTTATAAATAAAGCTGTTGTGCAGTGCTAAGTTAATTAACTTTTACAAGATAGACTTATTCTTGTGGTTGTAAACCAGAAGAGCGTAAAATTAAGGATCCCTTGATTTATGGGGGCATTATAAATAAAAAAATAGGAAGTATCATCTTAATAAATTATGATACTTCCTACATATATCAATATTATATATTATTATATGAACATACTTATTTTAACATATTTTTTATAAAAATCAATGTTTTGAATTTTATAAAAGGGGGAAGAACCAAATAATTAAATAATCTTGTTTAGACATACTATATTATTTGGGTTGTTATGACAATATATGGTATAGGCATAACATAATGTATGAGGTGACTTTCAAATGTTAACATATCAAAGTAAACAACATTTGAAAGTCACCTTGTATTTCGTATATAAGAAATTTTAGGAGATAGATTTTAGGATTAATTCCATAATAAAGTTTAATACAGATACCCCTAGCTGAATTGCAAATACAATGCAGATAAGATTTACCAATCTCTCTGTTGTAACTTTCTTATCAAAATAATTAACTAATTTTTTTAATTTGTTAATAACCGTCTCCATATTATTTTATCCTTAGATGGTAGAATATAGTTTGTTATTTTTGTACTAATATTATACTATAGAAGAAATTCAATTACTTAAAAATCTCTCTTTAAATGTGTGATAAATAACATCTTTCTTAAAAGGGAGGTAATATGATTTTAATAGATTTTATCTACGTTAATTCAAAATAAATATATACATAAAATAAATATATTTAACTTCAACTGAAATATTTTGTAAAAATAAACGTATGCGCTTTACAGCGAAAAAAATAAATTTGCTGTATTAGATAATACTTTATTTAACATTTAGAACATATAGAAAAGATTATCTATTTAATTTTCTAAGTAGGATATGAACATATGCACTATATGGAAATCGAAGAAGAGTTTAGTGCATTAAAGATAGTATATTAAAATAAGGATCCCTTAGTTAAAGGGATCCTTATAAATAAAAAATAGGAAGTATCATTTTATCAAATTATGATACTTCCTAATATAATATCAATATATTATAATAATTTTGTTATATAAAATTTATAAGATAATTGTAACATATTTTTTTACAAAAATCAATATTTTGAATTTTGTAAAAGAGGAAATAATGAAATAATTAAATAATCTTGTTTAAGAGATACTATATTATTTGGATTGTTATGACAATATATGGTATAGGCATAACATAATGTATGAGGTGACTTTCAAATGTTAACATATCAAAGTAAACAACATTTGAAGGTCACCTCGTATTCCTTATATAAGAAATTTTAAGAGATAGATTTAAGGATTAGTTGCAGAATGAAGTTTAATCCAGATAGTCCTAGTTGAATCACAACTAAAATGCAAATAAGATTTACTAATTTCTCTGTTGTAACTTTTTGCTCAAAGTAATTAACTAATTTTTTTAATTTGCTAATAACTGTCTCCATCTTATTTTTATCCTTAAGGTAGTAGAATGTTGTTTACTATTTCGTACTTATATTATACAACACAAGAAATTTAATTACTGGAAAATCTTGCTTTAAAGTTGTGATAAATAATAGCTTTTTTAAGGGCGGCGTAATGTGATTTTAATAGATCTCATCTATGTAAATTTAAAATAAATTTATACATCTTATAGATATATTAGGTTAAACTTAACTATTTTGTAAAAATCATCGTAAACAATTTACATTTATAAAAGCTAATTTACTTTATTAATAAACTTTACCTAGTATTTAGAAAATGTTTAGAAACATATTCATACTCCCGCAACAGTATTTAAACATAGGAATATATTGCTATATGGAAGAATATAGCGTGGTAAAGATAACAAATTAAAAATAAGGATCCCTTGAATGAGAGATCCTTATAAAAAATTAGGTAGTA